>JACCXR010000127.1 GCA_013696915.1 Euzebyaceae bacterium | reverse complement strand
CTCGCGAGCGTCCGTCCCGTCGGCGACGGCCAGCGCCCGCCGGTACCACGACAGCGCCTCCTCGGAGTCGCCCGGCAACGCCTGACCGCGCTTGCGGTACAGGCGGGCGAGGTCGGGCAGACCGTGCTGCTTCGCGAGCACGATCGCCTGATCGAGGTGTTCCCCGGCTTCCTCGAGGTAGCCGAGCGGCCTGCACGCGTCGGCGAGGAGCTCGAGCAGCGACAGCCGGTCGGCGGGCGTCGCCGTGTCGAGGTCGGTGAGCTGCAACGCCCGTCGGACGTGCTGGCGCGCCTCCTCGAAGCCCTTCTGCGCGAATGCCTCCTCCGCCGCCTGCAGCGCTGCGGCGCACGCGAGGTCGGGCAGTCCGGCCTCCGCCCAGTGGTCGATCCGCTCGGCGGCGGGCATGGGCGCGTGGCGCGCGACCACGTCGTGCAGCTTGCGGCGCGTGCTCGGCCGGAGACGGCCGTAGACGGTCGATCGGATGACGGCGTGGCGGAACTCGTAGCTTCCGTCGCGGCACTCGAGGACGCCGAGGTCCTCCAGTGCGTCCACTGCCGGCGCTGCCGCGGCGCTGTCCTGCCCGGTCGCGGCGACCAGCCCCTCGAGACCGGGGAGGAAGAACCCGCCGCCGAGCACGCCGCACAGGTCGAGGACCGCGAGCTGACGGTGGTCGAGCGTCTCCCGCACCCGGCGCAGCAGTCCCTGGGCGGCAGTGTCGCCGCTGTCGGCGCCGGCCGTGCGGGTGAGACCCGCGGCGGTGGCCACGAGCTGTTGGTCGGCGGCGAGGTTCCTCGCCGTCTCGATCAGCAGGAACGGGCTCCCTTGCGTGCTCGCGCTCAGCTCGTTCGTGAGAGTCGCGGACGGACGGCCGCCGAGCACGCTCTCCACGAGGGTCGCGGTGACATCCGTGGGCAGCGGACCGAGGTCGACCTCGGTGCAGCGGCCGCGCTCCCGAAGGTTCTCCAGCGCCGTCCCGAGCACCTCGCTGGCGGGCGTGTCGACGGATTGCACCGTCGCGACCAGGACGAACGCGGCATCGGCGTGGGAGAGGGCGAAGTGGAGGATGCGCACGCTGGACGGATCGGACCAGTGGAGGTCGTCGATCAGGACGATCGTCGGGGCTGCGGCGGTGACGTAGCTCAGGAACGCCTCCAGCCGCCGGGGTCGCTCGGCCGACAGGGGAACCACCTGGCCCACGAGGTGCTCGACCACGCCACGCGGCTGGGTCGCCTGCGCCGACGAGCAGGTCGCCTCCACCAGCATGCCGGCCCACGCCCCACAGGCTTCTCGCGCCAGCCGCGTCTTCCCCGCGCCGGCGGGGCCGCGGACGATCACCGCGTGGCCCCGACCCTCCTCCAGCGCCGCACCCACGGCCGCGCGGATGCGCTGCAACTCGCCCGCCCGGCCGACGAAGGGAACCTCCACAGGCTCGTTCCCGGCCGACAGCAGCGCCATGTGCAGGGCTTTGGTCTCCGCGGACGGGTCGGCGCCGAGCTCTTCGGCGAGCGCCTCCGAGCAGGCCACGTACGCCCGCAACGACTTCTCTGTCTCGCCGAGGTGGGCATGGGCTCGCATCAGGACCCGGTAGGAGCGCTCGGACGCCCGGTCGGAGGCGAGCGCGGAGTCGGCGAGGTCGACCGCGTCACGCCACCAGCCCAGCCCGACGGATGACTCGGCGGCCTCGACGAGGCAGGTCACGTAGCGCTGCCTCAGCCGCTCGCGGTCCGCGGACAGCCAGTCTGCGTAGGGTTCGTCGTCGGCGAGGTCACCCCCTCGCAGCGCGATCGCCTCGCGGGCGATCCTCACGGCCTGCTGACGGTCACCGGAGCGGGCGTGCTGGCGGGCCTCCTCGACGAGGGACTCGAAGGCGATGACATCGACCCATGCGCCCGTCAGCGTGAGGCCGCGCACGTCGCGCTGGACCGCCTCGGGGCCGACGACTCGGCGCAGCTGCGCGAGCGCGGCGCGCAGGCTGGTCCGGCCGTGGTCGGCGTCGACGTCGGGCCACAGCGCCTCGATGAGCTGGTCGGCGGGCACCGGAGAGCCGGCGCGCAGCGCCAACAGGCGCAACAGGTGACGCGTCTTGCTCGTGCGCCACTCGTGGGCCCCGACGTACCCGCCGTCCCCGCGCCGCACCTGCAGGCTGCCGAGCAGCCGCACTTCCAGCAGGTGGCTCCGTGCCCTCGTCGGCCCTTCTCGATCGCCGCCCGCGGACGGCTCTGTTCGCGTCACACCCACACCACACCCGTCATACTCGGCCCCCCGACGGCAACAGACGCATCGCCGGCGTGGTAGGGGCCAGGCAGCGTTGTTCACATTGTGTAAGGACATGCTACCTCACAGTGTCCGGAAACGGGGCGGAGCGGCGTCAGCCCTCGATGCGCAGACCCATCGACCTGGCGGTCCCGGCCACGACCCGTACCGCGGCGTCGAGGTCGTCGCTGTTGAGGTCGGCAGCTTCGCTTCCGCCACCGTGCGCAGCTGGGCACGGGTGACGCTCCGGCGGCACGCGCCCGGGCCCGCGCCCTGCAGGCGGGCCGTCCGGCGGAGCAGCGCAGCGGTCGGCGGGGTCTTGAGGAGGAAGTCGTGCGAGCGGTCCTCGTAGATCGTGATGGCCGCCGGCACGATCGTGCCGCGCTGCGGGCGCGTCGCTTCGTTGTAATCGCGGCAGAAGTCTCACCTTGCCGCTGGGCCGGGGTCTCTCCGGGGCGGGTCGACGCCGCGTCGGGAGCGCAGCGCGGCCAGCAGATCCTTGAGCTCGGGAAGCGTCGCGCGGTCCTTGTCGCGGTTCGAGGCCTCCTTGGACGCGATGATGTCCTCGAGAGCCGCGACGGGGATATCGGGCGGCAGCTCGATCACCAGGGCGTTGCCTGCCAGCTCGTCGTAGTGGAACTGGCGGCCGCCCGGCGCGTCCGGCCGCAGGCAGATGTCGAGGTCCCCGGCGTTCGTGCGGGTCGTGAGGGTGGTGAACTGGCTGAATGCCTCGGCCGACCAGGGCCAGCCGATCGGTTCCTCGGCACCGGGTGCCAGCAGCCGCGCATCGAGCTCACGCAACGCATCGGAGAGCTTGCTGAGGTTGTCCGGGTCGGGCGCCGGCGTGATGTCGAGATCCTCCGTCGTCCG
>JACCXR010000124.1 GCA_013696915.1 Euzebyaceae bacterium | reverse complement strand
GAGGTGTCGGTCGTCTCCGCCATGCGCTCGATCTCGCTGACCACGCGGTTGAGCTCGTCGGCCATGGGACTCTTGGTGCGCGTGGCGAAGGTGTCGGCCAGGGCCCGGAGGTACCCGAGGACCCGGCGCTCGGCACTGAAGCGCATCCAGACCTGCTCGCCGACCTGGCGGTAGTCGGCCAGAATCTCGCGGGCGTTGGAGAGCTTGTCGGCGAGCGCCACGCGGACGCAGCTGTCGTCGACAGCGGCGAGCGCGGCGACGTACTGGCGCTTGCGGACGTCCCACGGCGGGCGGTCCTTGGCGGGATCGTGGTCGGTGCAGTGCTCCACGATCTCGGTGACCCGCGGCCCGAAGCGGCGGCGGATCTCGTTCAGGACCGGGACGCCGCCCTGGTCCTCGACGGCGTCGTGCAGGAGGGCGGCGATCGTCTCGTCCTCGTCGCCTCCGTCCTCCAGGACGAGGGCCGCGGTGCCGAGCAGGTGCCCGACGTAGGGCACCTCCTTGCCCTTGCGCAGCTGCCGGCGGTGCAGCTGGCTGGCGTAGTGCAACGCCTCGTCGAAACGGTCGCCGAGTATCGGCTCGGACGCCTCCGGCTCACTCATAGGGCCTGCTCCCTTTCGCGTGGGGGGGTGCGGACGGGGCCGAACAGCGGGCCGCCGACCGGTCGCAGGAGAAGGCTTGACCGTGCGGACGGACCGCACATCGACCTGGGGACATCGTATGCCCGCGGTCGCCGGAACGGTAGCCGCGGGCCGGTCGTCAGTGCCGTGCCGCGCGATCGCCGGCCTCGCCCTCCTGCGCCGGCTCCGTCCGGACGCGGGCGGCGCGGCGGAGGTAGACGCTCGGCACCCGCTCGGGGTGGGCTGGGTCCACGGGGTAGACGAGCACGGGGACATCGACGGCGGCCACGACGCGTTGGGAGACCAGCCCCCACCGGGGCGGTTCCTGCTGCGCGGTGCGGACCGGCTCGCCGAGCACGACGAGATCGACCGCCTGCTCCCGCACGGTCTCGACGATCGTCGCCGCGACGTGGTCGGAGACCCGGTGCACGACCGTGCAGGCGATGTTGCGCTCGGTCGCCATCTCCTGCACGAGCGTGAGCACGTCGTGCTCGGCGTCCTCCGCCGGCGCGGAGCCCGGCCGGGAGACGTGGACCGCGACGAGGTCGGCCTGCATCGTGCCGACGAGGTCGAGCAGGAACGGCAGCCTGGGGAGGAGGATCTCGACGGTTCCGACCGGCACCAGGACGCGGTCGAAGGTGCGGAACGAGGTGAGCCCGGGGAGCGCGCCTCGCCGTCCACCGGTCGCGCCCTTGCCGGACTCCTCGGCGGCGCGCAGGGCGCGGCGGGCGGCGATCGGTCCGCCGAGCTCGAACGCGACGATCGACCCGAGCACGACCGCCGAGACGTCGCCGCCCAGCCAGGGGGCCTGCTCGACGACGAGGGCGACCAGCCCGATCGCCATGCCGGCGTGCGGCAGGAGCGCGAGTCCCACCCGTCCCGCCTCGCCGCTTCGGAGCCCGGGTGCGAGCAGGCCGCCGGCGGCGGCGCCCGCCACCTTCCCGGCCAGTCGGGCCGCGACGTAGGCGGCGCCGACCAGCCCGACCGATGCGAGTTCGTCGACGTGGATGCTCGCGCCGGCGACGACGAAGAACACGAGGTAGATCGGCGCCTCAAGGGTCCGGACGGCGGCGAACAGCCGGTCCGCGAGCCAGGGTGCCGCGTTCGCGACGTACAGCCCGGCGACGAGCGTGCTGACGACGACGGAGCCGTCGGCCGCGACCGCGGCGCCGACCACGCCGGTGAGGACGACCAGCAGGAGCAGGAGCAGCTCGCCGGAGCTCTCACTCGTCCGGGAGAATCTCCGCAGGAGCCAGCCGCCGGCCAGGCCGATCGCGGTCGACAGCACGACGAGCCGCCCGAAGACCTGCGCGGTGTCACCCCAGGAGGCCCCCTGGCCCGAGGACAGCAGCACGAACGGCAAGGCCAGGCCGAACAGCAGCGCCACGGCCACGTTCGTGACGCCGACGCTGGCCATGAGGAGGTCGGTGAACGGCCCGTGCGCGCGTTCCTCCTTGACCGTCGCGCTGATGGTGAGGATGCCGGACTCGGCGGCGATCAGGCCGAGAATGAGGGCCACTTGGGGCGTCGCGCCGGCCCAGCGGGTGGCCGCGAACACCAGGCCGGCGCTGAGCACCAGCTGCGCCGCGTTGACCGGGACGAGGTCCCAGGTGCGCCGCCGCAGGTCGTCGAGGCGCAGCCGGTCCCCGATCGTGAAGATGACGGCGCCGAGGGCGACTTGCGTGAGCAGGTCCAGCGAGTCGGAGTTGCGCTCGTTGATCAGGCGCATGGGCCCGTCCGGGCCGATCGCCAGCCCCAGCACGAGGAAGATCACGATCTCGGGGACGAACCGCTTCGCGATCTTGCTGACCGCGATGGCGAAGGCGCCCAGGAGCGCGATGACGAGCAGGGACGAGTCCACGGCGTCGCGTTGTTCAGTAGGCGCGGGCGACGTAGGCGATCAGGCCGTCGTTCTCCTGCGGCGCGGGCACGGCGCCGTCCTCCCGCACGAGGCAGCGGACGGTGTAGCCGCGCTCGGCGAGGTCCGCCTCGCCGCCGGTCCCGAGACGATCCCAGGGCAGCCGGAAGAAGCCGGCCCCCTCGACGGCTGCGGCCGTGTCCACGTCGGTCGTGGCAGCGGAGCGCCGCGCCTCGGCTTCCGCGAGCAGCCCCGACTGGATCGCGTCGAGCAGGTCCGCGGACGCGGCGGCCGCCCCCTCGAGCGGGATGGTCTCCTTGCGGTCGCGGTCCCGCCGCACCAGGGTCAGCGAGCCCGCTTCGAGGTCACGGGGCCCGACCTCGAGCCGGACGGGGACGCCCTTGAGCTCCCACTCGACGGCCCGCCGGCCGAACGACTGGGACGTCCGCCCGTCGAGTCGGGTCCGCACGCCCGCGTGGGTCAGCTCGCCGACCAGGCGCTCGCAGGCGGCGATCGCCTCGTCCTTGACCGCCAGGACCACGACCTGGACCGGGGCCAGCGCGGGCGGCAGCCGCAGGCCGCGGTCGTCGCCGTGCGCCATGATCAGCCCGCCGACGAGCCGGGCGGACACCCCCCACGAGGTGGTCCACGCGTGCTGCTGCCCGCCGTCGGCGTCGGAGTACGTGATGCCGAACGCCTTGGCGAAGTTCTGTCCGAGGTTGTGGCTCGTCCCCAGCTGGAGCGCCTTGCCGTCGCGCATGAGCGCCTCGAGCGTGTACGTCGAGTCGGCGCCCGCGAAGCGCTCCTGGTCGGTCTTGCGACCCAGCAAGGAGGGGATGCCCATCACGTTGCGGATCACGTCGTCGTAAACGTGGTGGAGGATCAGCAGCGTCTCGGCCTGCGCCTCGTCGAACGTGGCGTGCGCCGTGTGCCCCTCCTGCCACAGGAACTCGGTCGTGCGGAGGAACAGCCGCGGGCGGAGCTCCCAGCGCACGACGTTCGCCCACTGGTTCAGCAGCAGCGGGAGATCGCGGTGGCCCTGCACCCAGCGCGACATCGCGTCGCCGATGACGGTCTCGGAGGTGGGGCGGACCACCAGCGGCTCCGCCAGCTCCTCGCCGCCCGCGTGCGTCACGACGGCCAGCTCCGGGCTGAAGCCCTCGACGTGCTGAGCCTCCCGCTGGAGGAACGAGTACGGGATGAACAGCGGGAACGAGACGTTGTCGTGGCCGGTCGCCTTGATGCGCGCGTCGAGCTCGGCCTGGATCCGCTCCCAGATCGCGTACCCCCACGGCTTGATGATCATCGTGCCGCGGGCCGCACCGTTCTCGGCCAGTCCCGCCTTCGCGACGACGTCGGCGTACCAGCGGGGGAAGTCCTCGGACTGGGGGGTGAGCACAGATTTGGCCATGGTCTCCGCATGATCGCACACCGGTCCCGGCCGGCCGCTCGGGGGCGGCGGCGTCCTCCCGTGGCATGAGGCGAAGATCGGCACCGCTGGGGAGGACGGGACGCACCCTCGGCCGGTACCGTCCGCAGGGTCGCGTCCGCAGGGTCGCGTCCGCAGTCGAGCCGAGCCGGTGCCCACCGTGCCTCCCGCCGTCCACCACCCACCGCGCCAGCATGCGCCGCCGCAGCCCTCCCCCCCGGCCGCTCGTGGGGCTTCGGGGTGGGGCTGCTCGTGGCCGTCACGGCGCTCGCGCTGCTCGCCGGCGTGCTGCGGTTCGGGCCGCGCCAGTCAGACCACCACCAGACGAGCGTCGAGGGGCCGATCCACGGCGTCGCGATGATCGCGCACACCGGGTCGGTCGAGGTGCTGCGTGCCGGGCGGGGGCGGGAGCCACGGTGCGGGCGACGCGGCGCTTCGCCTGGCTGGCGCCCCGCACGACCGTCCGCACGGTCGACGGCGTCCTCGAGGTCACCGCGACCTGTCCGCCCTTCTTCGCCCTGGTCTGCACCGTCGACTACGTCCTGGAGGTGCCGCCGGAGGCGACCGTGGAGTTCCGCGCGGACGTTGGGGCGGTCAGCGTGCGGGGGGTGGAGGGTGCACTGGACCTGCGGACCGAGGTCGGCGACGTCACGGTGGCGAAGGCCGCCGGACCCGTCCGGGTTCGGACCTCGACGAACGACGTGTCGGCGACGGGTCTCGGCAGCGGCCAGGTGAGCGCCGTGACGGCGGTCGGCGACGTCCTCGTGGACGCCCTGACCGCGCCGGAGACCGTGGAGGCGCGCGCCGACGTCGGCGACGTCACGGTGCGCGTCCCGGACGGGACCTATGACGTGGACGCCTCGGCGGGCGTCGGGCACGTTCGCATCGGCGTCCGCACCGCCGTCGCGTCGCCGCGTCGCATCACGGCCGGCACGGGCGTCGGCGACGTGGATGTCGGCGCCCGCTGACCGAGCGGCTCCCGCCGGTGCCAGCAGGACTGCTACTAGCATTGGTGGTCTCATGGCTCAGGTCTCGATTCCGCGATCTGCCGGACGACGTCGTCGAGCGTCATCGCTGGCGGGCACGACGCCACGGGCGGTCCCTCGAAGCGGAGCTGCGGGCGGTCCTCGAGCGCACGGCGTTGCTCAGCAAGGAGGAGTGGCGGCCGTGACCGACGCCGTCGCCGACTCGACCCGAGGCCGGTGGGACGGAGACTCGACCGACGTCCTGCGCGCGGACCGCCGACGGTGACGGTCATCGTCGATGCCAGCGTGGCGCTGAAGTGGACGCTCGCCGAGCCCGGACGTGCCGCCGCCGTCGCGCTGCGCGACGGGCGTGACGAGCTGGTCGCGCCGGATCTGCTCGCCGCCGAGGTGGCCGACGTCCTCTGGCAGGTTGTCCGGCGCGGCGGGATGGAGCTCGACCGGGCGCTCGAAGCGCTCGACGCGCTCGTGGGCTCTCCGCTCGCCCTGGTCGCCACCGTGCCGCTGCTGCCCCCGGCCCTGCGTCTCGCGGAGACACTCGACGAGCCGGTGTACGACTGCTGCTACCTGGCGCTCGCGGAACGCCTCGGAGCGGCCCTGGCCACCGCCGACGGTCGGCTCGCCGAGGCCGCCCGCGGCCGCGACGTGGCCGTGCGGGCCGTGGCCGCCTGATGTCCACGGCGCCCCCCGGTGCGGGGCACCACGGTGCCGGTGCCGAGCGCACGCGCAACCCGGCGCCGGCGGCACTGATGGCGAGGGCGGCCGGGGCGCTGCTCGACACCCTCGACGAGCACGAGCGCCGGACCGTGCGACGCTCTTTCCCCCACACCGCCGCCCGCCGGGACTGGACCTACCTTCCGGGACCCCGGGCGGGCGTGGCGCTCGGCGAGCTCGGCCGGTCGCAGCGCAAGGCGGTGCACGCCCTGGTCGCGACCGCCCTGCGCCCGCACGCGTACGCGCAGGTCGCGGCGATCATGTCCTTGGAGGACGTCCTCGACCGGATCGAGGACGGCCGGCGGGGGCGGCACAGCGGCGACTACTGGACGGTCGTCTTCGGCGTGCCGGGCGACGAGCCGTGGGGCTGGCGGTTCGAGGGCCACCACGTCTCGTTGAACGTCACCGTGGCCGACGGCCGGGTCGCGGGCACGCCGTGCTTCCTCGGCGCGAACCCGGCGGTCGTCCGGCACGGCGATGCGGTCGTCTCCCGGCCCCTCGTCGAGGAGGAGGACGTCGCCCGGGCGCTGCTCCACGCGCTCCACGGCGCGGCACAGGCGCGGGCGGTGATCGCCGAGGAGGCGCCGGCCGACATCGTGACCCGCGACCGCCCCCGCGTGGACGGGACCCTGGAACCCGCCGGCGTGCCGGCCGCCGACCTCTCCGGTGACGCCGCCGCGCTGCTCCGCCGGCTCCTTGGGCTTTACCTCGACCGCCTCGCGGAGCCGGTCGCCGCCGCCGAGGCCGAACGGCTCGGCGCCGCCTTCGGTGAGCTGCACTTCGCCTGGGCCGGCGCCGCCGAGACCCGCCGCCCGCACTACTACCGGATCCAGGGTCCCGACCTGCTGATCGAGTACGACAACACCCAGCACGGCGCGAACCACGTCCACTCCGTGTGGCGAAGACCGAGCGGGGACTTCGGCGGCGACCTGCTCGCGCGCCACCACGCCGAGGCGCACGACTCGACCGGGTGACGACTTTGGCGGGCCCTACGCCGCCAGGTGGTCCAGGAGCAGTTCGTTGAAGCGGTCGGCGGCGCGTTCGGGGATCCAGTGGCCCTCGCCCCGCAGGATCTCGAAGCGGTAGCGCCCGTCGACGTGGTCACCGCTCGCGCGCGCCGCGGCCGGCCCGAGTGCGGGGTCGCGGTCGCCCCACACGTACAGCGTGGGGGTCGTGATGCGCTGCAGGTCCCGCAGCGCCCGGCCGTCCACAGCCCGGTAGTAGTTCAGCGGCCCCCGCATCCGCTCGCGGGTTCCGAGCGCCGCGACGTAGGGCTCGACCTCGCGCAGACCGGACAGCCGCAGCATCCGGCGCAGGGCGACCCCGCCGCCGGCGGTCAGCGCGACCTCGGCGAGCGGTGACCGCAGGAACGGGACGTAGGCCAACCGACGCCGCTGGTCCCAGCCCTTCAGCGCCCTGGCCATCGCCAGTGGGTGCGGGGTGGACGCCACGGTGAGCGTGTGCAGGCGCTCAGCGGCCGTGCCCCCGAGGTGCCAGGCGACCGCGCCGCCCCAGTCGTGGCCGACGACCGAGAACCGCCCGGCGCCGAGCGTGTCGGCGACGGCGAGGGCGTCTCCGGCGAGCTCGCCGATCCTGTAGGCGGCGACCCCGTCCGGGCGGGCCCCCGGCGAGTAGCCGCGCTGGTCGACGGCGACGGCGTGGTAGCCGGCTGAGGCGAGCGCCGGCAGCTGCCGCCGCCACGCCCAGGAGGTCTGGGGCCAGCCGTGGAGCAGCAGGACGAGCGGGCCGTCCGGGGGACCGTCCTGCAGCGCGCCGAAGACGAACCCGTTCGCGCTGATCTCGGTCGGCCGCATCGGCGAACGCTACCCCGCCCACCCGCTCACTCGACGGTCAGGGTTCCCGTCATGGTGCTGTGGATCTCGCAGTGATAGGCGTACTCGCCGGGTTCGGCGGGGGCTGTGAAGGTCGGCGACTCGCCGGGCGGCGCCTCGACGTCGAACTCGCCGCCGTCCGCGGTCACGGTGTGCTTGGCGCTGTCGGCGTTGGAGACCGTCACGGTCGTGCCGGCGGGAACGGTCAGGGCCGGAAATGTGAGGTCCCTGATCTCCAGGGTCGCACCACCGGCGGCGGCCGTCTCGGTCGCCGTGCCGGTGCCCGCAGCCGCGGGCGCCGACGCCGATGCGGCCGGTGTCCCCGCAGCCTCGGTGGACCCGGTCGTGGCGTCCGGCCCGCCGCACGCCGGCGCGAGGAGGGTGATCGCGGCGACGGCCGCGAGCAGGACGGTGCGTGGTCCCATCGTGGTCTCCTTCTCGGCGAGGCGAACAATCGCGCCATTCAAGCACCGCCGGGGCGCCGGCGGACGCGGCCGCTGGCCACGGGCACCCCCTCGGCGGCGAGCAGCCGCTCCTGTTCGACGATCTTCCCGGAGGCCAGCCGCCCGTCGGCCCGGACGACGCGCCACCAGGGGAACCCCTCGCTGTCCCGCAGGAACGTGCCGACCGCCCGCGCGGCGCCGGGGTACCCCGCCTCGGCGGCGACCTCCCCGTAGGTGACCACCTCGCCGGGGCGCAGGCCAGCGAGCACCGCGGCGACGGCGTCGGAGAACGGGGTGGGCGGTGCGGCGGTCATCGACGACAGCATGCTCGGGCGGTTGCGCCCGCGCCGGAATCGGAACAGTGGGGTGGTGCCGAATCTCGTGATCGGGCCGAACCTGCGCTACGTCGGCGACACCTGCGCCACGATCTGGGTCGAGACCGACGGCGCCTGCGACGTCGAGGTCCTCGGCCGGCGCGAGCGGACCTTCTGCGTCGAGGGGCACCACTACGCGATCGTCACCGTCGAGGGTCTGGAGCCCGGCACGACTACCGCCTACGAGGTGACCCTCGACGGGGAGTCCGTGTGGCCCGAGGCGGGGACGGACCTCCCGCCGAGCACGATCCGCACGCTCGACCCCGGCCGGGTCACGCGGCTGGTGTTCGGGTCGTGCCGCGTGTCGCTTCCCCAGACTCCGCCGTACACCAGCCGGCGGCATCTCATCGGGTCCGGGCGGAACCTCGACGCGCTCTACGCCTACGGCCGGCGGATGCTCCGCCAGCGGGAAGCCGAGTGGCCGGACGCGCTGCTGCTGCTCGGGGACCAGGTGTACGCCGACGAGGTCTCGACCGACACCGCCGAGTTCATCAAGGGCCGGCGCGGTCCGGGCGGGCCCCCCGCCGACGAGGTCGCCGACTTCGAGGAGTACACCCACCTGTACCGCGACGCCTGGTCGGAGCCGGTCCTGCGCTGGATGATGTCGACGATCCAGACGGCGATGATCTTCGACGACCACGACGTGCACGACGACTGGAACACCTCGCTGGCGTGGGTGCGCAAGATGCGCTCGAAGGACTGGTGGGACGAGCGCATCGTCGGCGGGCTGATGAGCTACTGGCTGTACCAGCACCTCGGCAACCTCTCGCCGCCGGAGCTCGCCACGAACGACCTGCTGGCCGCGATCAAGGCCGCCGACGACGGCGGGCCGCTGCTGCGCGCATACGCGTTCAAGGCGGACCGCGAGGCCGCCGGCCTGCGCTGGAGCTACGACCGGGACTTCGGCCGGACCCGCCTGATCGTGATCGACAGCCGCTGCGGGCGCGTGCTCGACGGCGAACGGGCGATGGTCGACGACGACGAGTTCGACTGGATCACCGAGCGCGCGTCCGGCGACGTCGACCACCTGCTGCTCGCGAGCTCCGTGCCCTACCTGCTCATGCCGGCCCTGCACCACGTCGAGGCGTGGAACGAGGCGGTCTGCGACGGGCGCTACGGGAAGATCGGGGCCCGGATCGGGGAGCTGCTGCGCCAGGGCGCCGACCTCGAGCACTGGGCGGCGTTCGGCGCGTCGTTCGAACGGCTGACGGCGCTGATCGCCGCGGTCGGCAGCGGGCAGCGGGGCGGCCCACCCGCATCGATCGTCGCCCTGTCCGGGGACGTGCACCACGCCTACCTCGCCGAGGTGGCCTTCCCCGACGCGGCGGGGGTCCGCAGCCGGGTCTTCCAGGCCGTGTGCTCACCGGTGCGAAACCCTTTGGTGCCGCTCGTGCGCCGGCTGTACCGGGCTGCCGCGTCGAGCCGGGCCGCCCGGCTCACCGAGCGGCTCGCCCGGGCTGCCGGTGTGCCGCGCCAGCCGATCGACTGGCAGCTGACCCGCGGGCCGTCGTTCGACAACCAGATCGCGTCGCTCGACATCGACGGACGGGATCTCACCCTGCGCCTCGAGCGCGCGGTGGCCGACGACCCTGAGCACCCGGACCTGGAGCTGCTCTTCTCCGAGGCCCTGGGAGGCTGAGCCGGGCCGCTCAGACCTCGCGGCGGCGCTGGTGCCAGGCCCAGGCGGAAGCGACGATCTCGTCGAGGTCGTGACGCGACGGCTTCCAGCCGAGCAGATCGGCCGCGCGGGCGGAGGACGCGACGAGCTGGGCGGGGTCGCCGGCGCGCCGGCCCTCCTCGCGGACACCGATCGGGTGCCCGGTCACCCGGCGGACGGCCTCGATCACCTCGCGGACGCTGAACCCGGCGCCGTTGCCGAGGTTGCACACCAGCCGCGGGTGCCGGTCGAGCGCCTCGAGCGCCAGGACGTGCGCGTCGGCGAGGTCGGCGACGTGGACGTAGTCGCGCACCGCCGTCCCGTCGGGGGTGGGGTAGTCGGTGCCGAAGACCGCGATCGCGTCGCGTGTGCCGGCGGCGACCTGGAGCACGAGCGGGATGAGGTGGGTCTCGGGGTCGTGGCGCTCGCCGCGGTCGCCGGTCGCGCCGGCGGCGTTGAAGTAGCGCAGCGCGGCGTAGCGCAGGCCGTGGATGCGGTGCAGCCATGCCAGCGCCCGCTCGATCAGCAGCTTCGACTCACCGTAGGCGTTGGTCGGCTCGGTGCGGTCGTCCTCAGAGATCGGCACCCGCTCGGGGTCGCCGTACACCGCCGCGGTCGAGGACAGCACGAACCGCCCGACGCCCGCGCCGACGAGCGTGTCGAGCAGCCGCAGCGAGCCGCCCGTGTTCACGGCGAAGAACCGCTCCGGGGAGCGCATCGACTCCCCCGCCTCGATCAGCGCCGCGAAGTGCACGCACGCGTCGACGCCGCCGCCGATCGCCTCGATCACCGCCGTCCGGTCCGCGATGTCGCCCTCGACGAACGCGGCTCCGTCGGGGACCGCGTCGCGGTGCCCGTTCGTGAGCGCGTCGAGCACGACGACGTCGTGTCCCGCGCCGAGCAGCGCCGCGGCGGTGGTCGAGCCGATGTAGCCGGCGCCGCCGGTGACGAGCACGCGCATCAGGGTCCTCCGTCGGGTCGGCCGCCGCGGGGTCGGGGGGCGGGTTGCGGGGTGAACGTGGGGGCGTCGGTGCGGGGCCCGTCCGGGGTCCATTCGAGCCGGTCGAGGCACATCCGGCGTCGCGTGCGCGCCGGGTCCCAGGCGTGGTAGACGAGGTAGTCCTGCCCGTCCGGGCCCGTCACGACGCTGTTGTGGCCGGGTCCGATCACCCGGCCCGGGACCGAACGCAGCACCGTCGGTCCGTCCGCGACCGGCTCGTGCCACGGTCCGAGCGGGTGGTCCGCCACGGCGTAGGAGACCCCGTAGGTGTCCTCCTCCCAGGCGCCGCCCGAGTAGAAGCAGTAGTAGCGGCCGCAGTGGGCCCGGACGAACGGCCCCTCGAGCGTGTGCCAGTCGTAGACGCCGCCGTACATCGGCCGCTGCCGGCGGTACAGCTGCCAGTCGGCCGAGGCGCGCAGAACCGTCCGTGGCCGGCCCTCCAGGCGGGTCATGGCGGCGAGCCGGTCGACGACGAGGGCCGTGCCGACCCGCTCGCCGTCGAGGAAGTCGGTCGCGTAGTACAGGTACCGGCACCCGTCGGTGTCGCGGAACGGATGGGGATCGATCGCGAACGGCTCGTCGGCGCCGGTGAGCATGGCGGCCTCGGTGAAGGGGCCCGCGGGCTGCTGGGCGGTCGCCACCCTGATCCGGTGGGCGCTGTCCTCCAGGCCGGCCGAGTAGTACAGGTAGAACGTGCTCCCCTCGACGGCGACCTCGGGGGCCCAGAAGTCCGTCGCCTCCTCGCCGTCGAGCGGCTCGACCGCGCCGCCGACCGGGGTCCAGTGCACCAGATCGTCGGAGTGCAGGATCTCGAACTGCCGCCCGGCGGGGGTCGAGCCGGTGCCGTAGGCGTAGTAGCGGCCGTCGACCTCGAGGACGAAGGGGTCGGCGAAGTAGCCGTCGTAGACGGGGTTGACGTAGGTCGAAGCGCCGTCCTCGCCGCCCGTCAACTGGTCTCCACGGGGCCCGGCGCGTTTCGCCGCCGGCCGCGGAAGGTCCACCGGTAGTCCTTCTGCTGCCTCGTCGCGCCGCGGAGGGCGTCGATGTCGGCCTTGGGTCTGCGGTGGAAGGTAAGCAGCCCGTTGGCCTCCTGCTCGATGTCGGTGAGCTGGGTCCAGCAGAAGCCCTGGAGGACCGGGCTGGAGACCACGGCGCCGACCAGGTCGGTGTACCGCTTCAGCAGACCCTCGCCGTCGAGGACGACGTCGTACCCCCAGCTGTCGGGCTTCCCCTCCAGCGAGATGCCCCCGAACTCGCTCAGCAGGATCGGCTGGCCGGAATAGCTGTGGGTCCCGACGAAGATCGGCCGTCCCTGAGGCTGGGAGGCCAGCGCCGACTCGAGGGACCGGTACCGCTCCCTCAGTGCGGCCGCGTCGGAGTAGTCGTGGAGCGTCAGGACATCGCCGACGGCGTGCTCCCAGCCGTCGTTGGCGATGACGAGACGAGTCACGTCCAGCGCCTGGGTGAGGTGGTGCAGCGCCAGGACCAGGGAGGAGTGGCGGGGATCCGTCCGCTGGCGGGGCACGCCCCAGCTCTCGTTCACCGGCACCCACGCGACGATGCACGGGTGGCTGCGGTCGCGCTCGACGACCTCCTGCCAGGTCGCGACGACCCGGGTGACGCCGGCGCCGGACCAGCGGTAGACGCTCGGCATCTCCGCCCAGACCAGGAAGCCGAGCCGGTCCGCCCAGTACAGCCAGCGCGGGTCCTCGACCTTCTGGTGCTTGCGGGCGCCGTTGAACCCCAGCGCCTTGGCCAGCTCGATGTCGCGCCGCAGGTCGGCGTCGGTCGGCGCGGTCAGCAGCCCGCCGGGGAAGTAGCCCTGGTCGA
>JACCXR010000076.1 GCA_013696915.1 Euzebyaceae bacterium | reverse complement strand
GTCGGCAGGCCGTACGCGCCGACCTCCACCTCGTGGCCGCGCGCGCGGACCAGCCCGGCGACCGCAGCGGCGGCGCGGTGCTCTCCGAACCCGAGCTCGGGGTGGGCGTGGATCTCGTGGGACAGTGCGACGAGCTCGCCGGCCAGGCCCTCGACCGACGACGCGGCCGCTGCCCGCAGCGGCTCCGGCGCGCCGCGGTGTGCGGAGGTGAGCGGGTCCGTGGCCGCCATGTCCGCCGCCATCCGCTCGGCGAGACGCTCGAGGTAGCCGGGGTACGGGCGGGGCAGCTCGGTCATGGGCGTCAGGCTACCGGCGATGCTCACCGCGGTGGGCGGCGCATCCGCTGGAGCGCCACCCAGATCAGCAGGACGGCCGCGATCGCCAGGAGGTCCTGCGCGTGGAGCGCGAGGACGACCACTACACCCTCCCGAACACGAGCGTCACCGCGGCGAGCAGCAGGACGATGAGCAGGGCCCGGAACTCCAGTTGCGCCCCGGGGGCGGCGACCGGGCCGTAGCCGGCGACCGCGCGGTCGTGGCCCACGACGACCGCTGCGACGTGGCCGGCGAGGAGCAGGCCGAAGGAGGCCGTGGCGAGCACCGGCAGCGGAGGGGGCGGCGGCAGCGCCGGCAGCAGCGCGCGCCATTCCAGCAGGACGGGGACGAGATGGTGGGCCGCGGCCCAGCCGGCGGCGGCGGGCAGCAGTGCCGGCACGAGGCCGCGCCGCCGGACGACCGCGGCGGCCACGGCGTACGTGACCAGGACGCAGGCGGCGAGGACGGCGGTGCCCACGACCTCCTGCGTCGCGCCGAGCGCGAGGCCGTGCCACGCGTCGCTCTCCAGGATGGCGTCGAAGAGGTTGGCGCCGATCACCACGGCGGCGACGCCGAGCAGGCCCGGAGCGGGCCGGCTGTCGGCAAGGCGCGTTCGCGGGTTCGCGAGCGCGAGCCGGCCTGCGGCGTCGCGGGTGACCGGCGCCATGGATCCCAGCACGGTCGAGTAGGCCTCCAGGGCCTCGCCGCGGGCGAACCAGGCCTGCCCGTAGACCAGTGCCGCGCCGAGTTGGGCGAGCCCGTAGAGGAGCAGGAACACGAGCAGCGTGACGGGGCGCCCCGGCAGGACGAGCGCGACCCACGAGAAGGCGAGCATGCCGGCGGCGGCGGGCCACCAGCCGAGCCGGCCTGGCCCGGGCAGGTCCCTCACGCGTGTCTCCCTCGAGCGGTTCGCGCGCCAGTCTCGCACCGCCCGGCGCGACCCCGCCCTGTGTCGACTGAGTCGTCGAAAGCCGGCCTCGGTCGACACAGCCCGGGGGCCGGAGATCCAGCGTCTCCGGCAAGCAGCCGGGACGGTCGCGCGCGCTGTGGCTCGGGCTTGGCGGAGGCGGACGGGAATCGAACCCGCCAGGCGACCGGAGGCCGCCTCTACGGTTTTGAAGACCGCGGGGCCCACCAGGAACCCAGACGCCTCCCGGGTGGTCGCCCGACGATAGCAAGATCACACGAGGCCCCCGGCCGCATGGACAGGACCGACCGCTTGGACGGTCCTTACACGCCTGGCTACGGTGGGCCGGGTGAGCGAGGAGCGGCGGGGCGTGGCGTTCGGGATGGCGGCCTATCTGCTGTGGGGGATGTTCCCGCTGTACTGGCCGCTGCTGCAACCGGCGACGCCCCCGGAGATCCTGGCCCACCGCATCGTCTGGTCCCTGCTGGTCGTCTTGGGGCTCCTGGCGGTCCGGCGCAACTGGGGCTGGCTGCGGGGGCTGGGCCGGCGACGACTCGGGCTGCTCACCCTGGCCGCCGTCGTCATCTCGGTGAACTGGGCGACCTACATCCACGGCGTGAACAGTGACCACGTCGTCGAGACGTCGCTGGGCTACTTCATCAACCCGCTTGTGACCGTCCTGCTCGGCGTGGTCGTGCTGCGCGAGACGCTGCGGCCGGTGCAGTGGGGCGCGATCGGCCTGGCGGCCCTCGCCGTCGTGGTCCTCACTGTCGACTACGGCCGACCCCCGTGGATCGCGCTGGTCCTCGCGGTCTCCTTCGCCGCCTACGGCCTGCTGAAGAAGAAAGCCGGTGTCGGCGCTCTCGAGGCCCTGACGGTGGAGACCGCCGTTCTGGTGCTGCCGGCGCTCGCGTTCATCGGCGTGCTCTCGGCGCGCGGCGCCGCCGCTTTCGGAGCGTCGGGGACCGGCCACGCCGCGCTGATCGCCGTCGGCGGGGTCGTCACGGCCGTCCCGCTGCTGTGCTTCGGCGCGGCCGCCAACCGCGTGCCGCTGTCGACCCTCGGGCTCCTGCAGTACCTCGCGCCGGTCCTGCAGTTCCTCATCGGCGTCCTCGTCTTCCGCGAGCAGATGCCGGCGTCGCGCTGGGTGGGGTTCGTGCTCGTCTGGACGGCCCTGGTCGTCCTCAGCGCCGACGGGCTCCGCTCCGTGCGCCGGCGCCAGCTGGCGCTCGCCGCCGAGCCCGTGGCCTGAGCCGCGGGCCCCGACCCGCGCGTGGCGGTGCGGTCCCGCGCGCCCCCCCCGCGCCGAGCTCGGTAGCCTTGAGGGATGCACCCCCTTCTGCACCTGCAGACCGAACTGCCGCCGCTGGAGCGGCCGGTCCTGCTCGTGGCGCTCGAGGGCTTCATCGACGCCGGCGGCGTCGCGGGCACGGCGGCGATGTTCCTGCGGCACCGGTGGAAGTCCGAGCTCGTCGCGACCTTCGACCGTGACGACCTCATCGACTACCGCGCTCGGCGGCCGACCGTCGTGGTGGACTCGGGCAAGCTGCGCCGCGTCGAGTGGCCCGACATCGAGCTGATGGGCGCGACCGTCGGGGGCCCCCACGACGCGCTGCTGCTGCTCGGCCCCGAACCCGACATGCGCTGGGCCGCGTTCTGCGACGCCGTCGTCGCCGTCAGCCGGCAGGCCGGCGTCGAAGCGGCAATCGGGCTCGGCGCCTACCCGGCGGCCGCGCCCCACACGAGGCCCGTCCGGATCATGCGCGCGACGAACCTGGTCGCGGGCGACCTGGTCCCCGAGGCCGGCGACATCGTCGGGTACACGGGACCGGTCGGGGCGGGCACGGTGCTGCAGGCGGCGCTCGGTGACGCCGGCATCCCCGCGGTCGGGCTGTGGGCCGAGGTCCCGCACTACATTTCGGGCTCGCCGAACCCGGGCGGGGCCCTCGCCCTGGTGCGCTGCGTGGCGGCGGCGATGCACACCGAGGTGGAGACCACCGAGCTCGAGGCGGCGGCGAAGCTCCACCGTGAGCAGGTCGACGAGGCCGTCGCCGAGCATCCCGAGGCCGGCGAGATGGTCCAGGCCCTGGAGCGGCACGTCGACTCGGGAGGTGCCGACGGGGAGCTTCCCAGCGGCGACGACCTCGCCGCGGAGATCGAGCGGTTCCTGCGCACCCAGTCCGACTGACGGCTCGAGGTCAGTCACCGGAAGGTCCGAAAACCGCCAGCCGTCGCCCGGCGGACGGGTTAGAACGGTCTCGTGCACCCCGACTTCGACGTCTGCTACCGCGCCGTGGCCAGCCGCGACACCAGGTTCGACGGCCGTTTCTACACCGCCGTGGTGTCCACGCGGATCTACTGCCGTCCCAGCTGCCCGGCCCGCATCCCGCTCGCCCGCAACGTCCGCTTCTACACCGCCGCGGCGGCCGCCGAGGCCGACGGCTTCCGAGCATGCCGCCGCTGCCGTCCCGAGGTCAGCCCCGACGCGCCGGACTGGGACCTCCGCGCCGATCTCGTGGGCCGGGCTCTGCGGCTGATCGCCGAGGGCGTCGTCGACGAGGAGGGCATCCCCGGGCTGGCGAGCCGTCTCGCCGTCGGCGCGCGCCACCTCCACCGGCTGTTCGTCGCGGAGCTCGGCGTCGGCCCGCTCGCCGTCGCGCGCAGCCGGCGGGCGCAGATGGCGCGACAGCTGCTGGATCACACGGCGCTGCCGGTGACGCAGGTCGCCTTCGCGGCGGGCTTCTCGAGCGTCCGGCAGTTCAACCACACGGTGCGATCGGCGCACGACCGCACGCCGACGCAGCTGCGCGCGGGCTCCGGGAGCGCCGGCGGCGAAGCCCTCGTGCTGCGACTGGCGTACCGCCCGCCGCTGCCGTTCGACGACCTGCTCGCCTTCCTCGCCGCCCGTGCCGTGCCCGGTGTCGAGGAGGTCGACGCCGGCCGCTACCGCCGAACGGTCGGCATCGACGGGAAGCCCGCGGTCCTGGAACTGGAGCCTGTGCCCGCGCGACGCCACGTCCTGCTCCGCCTGCGGACCGCGGACCCGTGCCGGCTGGCTCCGGTCGTGCAGCGCGCCCGGCGGTTGTTCGACCTGACCGCCGATCCATCGGCGGTCGACGCGGTGCTGTCGGACGACCCGCTGCTCGCCGCCGGTGTCGCCCGCCGGCCGGGCCTGCGCGTCCCCGGCGCCTACGACGGGTTCGAGCTGGCCGTGCGGGCCGTGCTCGGCCAGCAGGTGTCCGTGGCCGCGGCAAGCACGCTCACCGGGCGGCTGGTCGCGGCGCTCGGCACGCCGCTCGACCGCCCGGACGGCGGTCTGACGCACCTGTTCCCCGGCCCCGAGACGGTCGCCGAGGCCGATCTCGACGGCATGGGCGTCCCCGGCCGGCGCGCCGCGGCGGTGCGCGCCCTGGCCGCGGCGGTCTGCGCCGGCGACGTCGTCCTCGACGGTCCGGCCGAGGCCGGGGGAGCCCGCCAGGCGCTGCTGAGGCTGCCCGGCATCGGCCCGTGGACAGTGGCCTACGTCGCGATGCGCGCGTTCCGCGACCCCGACGCCATGCCGGCGTCCGATCTCGGGCTCCTCCGCGCGCTCGGGCGCGCCGGCGCCGGCAGCCGCTCCAGCGACCTGGAGCTGCGCGCCGAACGGTGGCGGCCCTGGCGCAGCTACGCCGCCATGCACCTGTGGGCGAGCCTCGCCCCGACACGGAAGGACTAGGGATGACCATCTCCGCCGCGACCATGCCGACGCCCACCGGGCCGCTCACGCTGCTCGTCGAGGGCGGCCGCCTCGTCGCCGCCGGCTTCACCGGCCGGCCGGAGGACCTGCAGGCGCGCCTCGGGCCGGCGCTCCGGGAGGTCGGGCTGCGACGGCTCGGCGACCTCGGCGAGTTCTCCGCCGCGCTGCGCGCGTACCTCGACGGCGACGTGACGGCCCCCGACGCCCTCCCGGTCGATGGCGCCGGCACCGACCACCAGCAGCGGGTCTGGAAAGTGCTCCGCGAGGTCCCGGCCGGGACGACGGTCAGCTACCGCACCCTCGCAGCGCGCGCCGGCAACCCGGCCGCGGTCCGGGCCGCGGGCACGGCGTGTGCCCGCAACCTCAACGCCCCCGTGATCCCGTGCCACCGGGTGGTCCGCAGCGACGGCGGGCTCGGCGGATACGCCTACGGCCTGGAGTGCAAGCGGTGGCTGCTCGACCACGAGCGCCGCCACGCCGGGCGCTGACCGGCCCTTCGGCGCGCGCCCACACCCGCCCGGAGAGCATGCGACGGGTTCTTGAAGGACGTGCCCGACGAGACCCGTCCCGCGCTGCAGGGCGCGCGAGCCTGTCGCCCCCAACGCTCTCCCGCAACGGCATTCCCGTTCAACCCGGCCGCAGCGCGCGGAAGCGGAAGCGGCCGCGGGCGGTGTCGACCTGCGGCCCCACGAAGCCGGCGTCGAGCAGCCGGTCGGCAAAGCGCTCCGGATCCACCAGGGTCATCGTGTCGAACAGGTGGTAGAGCTGGAACCGGCGGCTCCACCGGCTGTCCGACCCGGTGAACACCGCGCCGGGGCGCAGGACCCGGCAGACCTCCGCGAGCAGGCGGTCCTGCAGCACTGCCGACGGCACGTGGTGCAGCATCGTCATCGCCGTCGCGCCGCTGAACGTGCCGGCGGCGAAGGGCAACTGCGTCGCGTCGCCGTGCACGACGGTGACATTGGTGCCCGCGAGTCTGGCGGCGAGGCGGGACGCGAGTCGCTCGTCGATCTCGACCGAGGTCAGGCGGGCCACGCGCCGGCGCAGCGCGTCGGTCGTCATCCCCGGCCCGGGGCCGATCTCGATCACGTCGTCGCCCAGGTCGACGTCGTCCACGACCCACGGGACGAGCGTGCCCTCGACCTCGTGGGCCCAGCCGCGGGAGCAGCAGTACCACCGGTGGAACCGGTTCAACGGTCCGGTACGCGGCGCGACGCGCTGTCGTGGGCCTTCTGCCACAGCCGGCCGAAGCCGCGGATCGCGTTGGTCACGGCGGGCCGGCCGGTCACGTTCACGCCACCGCGTCGGCGGGTGCGCCCGCGACCGTCAGCCGCTCGACGTGGAGTGCGCAGCAGGCCGTGTCACGCACGGCGGGCGGTGGCTCCGATGGCGTGCTCAATGACTGGCTCCCGATCGTCGTTGGGCATCTCATCGAGTCTACGTTCTACAAACCCTTGACGGACATCTACGCATATGTAGATTGATGTCGGTACCGACCACCCGAGGGGATGCAGCGATGGACGCCACCGGCGCCGCGGCGCCCGAGATCGACTTCGACACCGACCCGGGCCGCTACCGCCACTGGCGTCTGGACGTCGACGGCCCGGTCGCCACGCTGACCCTCGACGTCGGCGAGGATGGCGGCCTGCACCCCGGATACGTCCTCAAGCTGAACTCCTACGACCTTGGCGTGGACATCGAGCTCCACGACGCCGTCCAGCGCCTGCGCTTCGAGCACCCAGAGGTCCGCGCCGTCGTCCTGACCAGCGGCAAGGACGGCGTGTTCTGCGCCGGGGCGAACATCAAGATGCTGGCCGGCGCATCCCATCCCCACAAGGTCAACTTCTGCAAGTTCACGAACGAGACCCGCAACGCGATCGAGGACGCGTCCGCGAACTCCGGGCAGGTCTACCTGTGCGCCGTGAACGGCACCGCCTCCGGCGGCGGCTACGAGATCGCGCTCGCCACCGAGCACATCGTCCTCGTCGACGACGGCAACTCGGCCGTGTCGCTGCCGGAGGTGCCGCTGCTCGGCGTCCTCCCCGGCACGGGCGGGCTCACCCGGCTGGTCGACAAGCGCCGCGTCCGCCGCGACCACGCCGACTTCGTCTGCACCGTCGCCGAGGGCGTGCGGGGCGACCGCGCCGTCGCCTGGGGACTGGTCGACGAGCTCGCGCCCCGCACCCGGCTCGCGGAGGTCACCCGCGCCAGGGCCGCCGAGCTCGCCGAGCGCAGCGACCGGCCGACCCCGGCGACCGGTGTCGCGTTGACCCCGCTCCGGTGCGTCGCGCGCGCCGACGGCCTCGACTACCCGCACGTCACCGTCGACTTCGACCGGCGCACGCGGGTCGCCGCGTTCACGATCCGCGGCCCCGCGGGCGAGCAGCCGGCCGACCTCGACGCCGTCCACGCCGCCGGCGCCAGCTGGTGGCCGCTTGCGGTGTGCCGCGAGCTCGACGACGTGATCCTGCGCCTGCGCTTCAACGAGCTCGAGCTCGGCACCTGGGTCTTCCGCACCAGGGGCGACCCCGCGGCCGTGACCGCCCTCGACGGCTTCCTGGAAGAGCACGCGAAGGACTGGCTGGTCCGCGAGGTCACGCTCTACTGGAAGCGGACGCTCAACCGGCTCGACGTCACCGCCCGCAGCCTGTTCGCCCTCGTCGAGCCGGGCAGCTGCTTCGCGGGCACGCTGTTCGAGCTCGTGCTGGCGGCTGACCGCAGCTTCATGCTCGACGGCGGGTTCGAGGACGACCCGACCCCGCCCGCGACCGTGCAGCTGACCGCGATGAACCTCGGCCCGCTGCCCGGGTGCAACGGCCTCGCCCGCCTCGAGAGCCGCTTCCTCGACCGCCCCGAGGAGTTCGCAGCGGCCGCAGAGCGGGTGGGCGTGCCGCTCGAGGCCGGCGACGCCGACCGACTCGGCCTGGTGACGTTCGTCTACGACGACATCGACTGGCCCGACGAGACCCGTCTGGCGCTGGAGGAGCGCGCGAGCCTGTCGCCCGACGCGCTGTCCGGCATGGAGGCGAGCCTGCGCTTCGCGGGCCCCGAGACGCGCGAGACGAAGATCTTCGGCCGCCTGAGCGCCTGGCAGAACTGGGTGTTCCAGCGGCCCAACGCCGCCGGCGAGGACGGCGCCCTGCGGCGCTTCGGGACCGGCACCCGCGCGCAGTTCGACCCGAGGAGGGTCTAGCCGTGACCACGATCGACTACAACGAGCGCATCCCGAACAACGTCAGCCTGTCGGACAACCGGCGCCTGCTCCGGGCGCTTGAGTCGTGGCAGCCGAAGTACATGCAGTGGTGGCACGAGATGGGGCCCGTCGGGTTCCAGGGCGACGACGTCTACCTGCGCACCGCGATCAACACGAACATCCACCGGGAGTCGGACTGGGGCTACGTCAAGCTGCCCGACTACCGCTGGGGGATCTTCCTCACCGACCCCGACCCCGACCGGGTGATCAGCCACGGCGACTTCAAGGGCGAACCGGTCTGGCAGGAGGTTCCCGGCGAGTTCCGCAACCCGCTGCGGCGGCTGATCGTCATCCAGGGCGACACCGAGCCCGCGAGCGTCGAGCAGCAGCGCCATCTCGGCCACACCTGCCCGTCGCTGTACGACCTGCGGAACATCTTCCAGGTCAACGTCGAGGAGGGCCGTCACCTGTGGGCGATGGTCTACCTGCTCGACGCCCACTTCGGCCGCGACGGGCGCGACGAGGCCGAGGCGCTGCTGGAGCGCAACTCCGGCGACGCCGACAAGCCGCGCATCCTCGGCGCCTTCAACGAGCCGACCCCCGACTGGCTGTCGTTCTTCATGTTTACGTTCTTCACCGACCGCGACGGGAAGTTCCAGCTCGCGTCGCTCGCCGAGAGCGCGTTCGACCCGCTCAGCCGCACCGTGCAGTTCATGCTGCGCGAGGAGGCGCACCACATGTTCATCGGCACGACCGGCATCGAGCGGGTCGTGCAGCGGACCTGCGAGCTGATGCGCACCCACGGCGCCGACGACGTCCGCCGCCACGGCGGCATCGAGCTGCCCCTGATCCAGAAGTACCTGAACCTGCACTTCTCCGTGTCGCTCGACCTGTTCGGCAGCGAGCTGTCGACCAACGCCGCGACCTACTTCACCGCCGGGCTGAAGGGGCGCTTCCGCGAGACCACCCGCGACGACGACCACCGCCTGCGCGACGCGACCTACCCGGTGCTCGGCCTCGCAGAGGGGCGCATCGCCGAAACCCACGAGTCCGCGCTGAACGCGATGAACGCGACCCTGCAGGACGACTACATCGAAGACTGCACCCGCGGCCTCACCAAGTGGAACCGCGCGATCGCCCAGGCCGGCATCGACTACCAGCTCACCCTGCCGCATCGCGGCTTCCACCGCGCCGTCGGGATCTTCGCCGGCGCCCACGTCGCGCCCGACGGCCGCCTGGTCGACCGCGACGCGTGGGAGTCCCAGCGCGCCGGGTGGCTGCCGACCGACTCCGACCGCGCCTACGTCGGATCGCTGATGCAGTCCGTCACCGAGCCGGGGAAGATGGCGAACTGGATCGCCCCGCCCCGCGCCGGCATCAACGACAAGCCGATCGACTGGGAGTACGTGAAGTTCGCGCCACGCGAATAACGGCCCGCCGCCCTTCTCTCTTGACGGGCTTGACGTATGATCCGCCTATGGTGAGGACCTTTGCGGACAGGGCGTCGGATGCCTTCCGGGAGGCGCTGGGAGACCTGGGCTTCGAGCCGGCCGACGGGATCGACGCCGTCAGATTCGGGCGGCGGGCCGCGCAGCTCGCGGCCGCGGAGTCGGCGTGGCAAGACGTGCTCGGACCGACGCTGTCGGCGCGCGAGGTGGCAGAGCTGCTCGGCGTGACCAGGCAGGCGGTGCACGACCGCGTCAAACGACGGCGACTGATCAGGTTGCGCGCTCGCGACGGGCACGGCGTGTTCCCGCTGTTCCAGTTCGACCGCGGCACCCCTCCGGCCGACGCCCTCCTCGCGGCGCACGCGATCGTCGCTGCGCAGGCGGACGGTTGGACGGCGGCCGCGTTCCTGGTGCGGCCTCAGCCAGAGCTGGACGGCTGCAGTCCCGTCGCGTGGTTGCGGGCCAACCCGGACGCCGATCCCGAGCCGGTCCTGCTCGCGGCACGCCGCGCCGCCTTCGCTCTCGCGGCATAGCGCCGGTGCCGCTCGGGCAACCGCCGGCGGATCTCAGCCGGTTCCCCGAGTATCTGCTGCCGGCCCGACGACCGCTGTACCGCGTGTATCGCCCCGACCGCGGCTCTCCCTGGTGGTTCAGCGGGTCAGGGGGCGGCCGCTTCGACCTGCTCGACGGTGTCCACGGCACCTGCTACGTCGCCGCGGCGCCCATCGGTGCCGTCGTGGAGACGCTCGGCCGTCTCGCGGCGATCTCGGAATAGACGCGAACACACGGTCGGTCGCCGTCGCCTGCGGCCGCGACCTGCGAATCGCCGACCTGACCAACCGCCGTGCCCTCGGATTCCGGATCACCGCGGAGATCCACTCGACGCCTGACTACGTGTTGCCGCAGACCTGGGCCGCGGCACTGCACGCAAGGGGGTTCGAGGGCCTGCGCTACCGGCTCTCCCACGACCCGAGCGCTCGGTTGACCGGGTACGCCCTGTTCGACCAGACCGACGATGCCGCCAGCCGCTGGCCACCTCCGGTGTCCTCCGCCGGCCCTGCCCTGGGCGACGTCGCCCGCCTCGCTCGCGACTTCGGCGTCCGCGTCATCCCGCGACCGTGACGCCATGCTCGGGTTCATGTGGCGCGATCCACGTCCGGGGAGGCGACGGCGACGCGACGCCGGGCCGTCCCGGAACGCTCCGCCGGCATTCACCGGCCGGCCAACCCGGCTCCGTAGGGTCGCCCGGCCGCAGGAGGCCCTCCGCCGCAGCCGCCGCTGCGGGGCCTCCCGCGCAGGGGGTTCGACCATGCGACACCACACCCGCTCGATCCTGGTCGCGACACTGGCGCTGGCATTCGCGCTGCCAGCCACGCTCGCCCCGGCGCGGGCACAGCCGGAGACCGGTCCGCGGACCAAGCTGATCGGCAGGGCGGTGCTGCCCGCCGAGACGTTCCTGCCAGGTCCGACCTCGGGCACCCGGATCGGAAGCGGCCCGGTCAACGGCGTCGAGCTGCCCTTCACCGACCGGCAGCCGGTCCAGGGCGTCTCCGCCCTGGTCGACAACCGCGACGGCAGCTACCTCGCGATGTCCGACAACGGGTTCGGATCGCTCACGAACTCCGCCGACTACCACCTGCGCGTCTACACGCTGCGCCCGAACTTCCGCAGCCGCATCGGCGGGACCGGCGACATCGTGATCGAGGGGTTCATCGAGCTCCACGACCCCGACGGCCACGTGCCGTTCGCGATCACGAACTTCTTCACCGACGAGCGGATCCTGACCGGCGCCGACTTCGACATCGAGTCGATGCAGCGCGCCCCCGACGGCACCCTGTGGTTCGGTGACGAGTTCGGACCCTTCCTGCTCCACACCGACGTGGACGGCAGGGTCCTGGAGCCGCCGATCCCCCTGCCCGACCGCGAGGACGGCGGCGAGATCCGCTCGCCCCAGAACCCGCTCAACGAGGAGGCCAGCGCAGTCCGCGTCATGAACGCCGTCCGGGCGCACGCCCAGGCCAACGGCAACGACCAGGCGCCGGTCTTCTCGCCGTGGCACGTCATGCTCGCGGACGCCCAGACCGCGACGGCCGTGCCCAGCCGCGTCGCGCCGCCGGAGGGCTCCGGGCTCGTGCCCGCGTCCAGCGAGCTCTTCGACGTGGCGCAGCTCCAGGCCGCCGGCTACCCGGTCGTGCCGTACACCGTCAACGACAAGCCGCGGATGCTCGAACTGATGGAGCTCGGCGTCGACGGGCTCATCTCCGACCGGCCGGACGTGCTCTACGAGGCCGTGGCGGAGTTCGACGCGGACGGAGACGGGCAGCCCGGTGACTTCCTCGACGACCGCGGGCTCATCGATCCCGACCTGTTCGACGCGCAGGGGCACCGCGGCGGCCGCGACCTGCGACCGGAGAACACCCTGCCGGCCATGGAGGTCGGGCTCGACAACCTGATGTCCACCCTCGAGACCGACAACGGCGTCACCGCCGACGGCGTCCCGGTGCTCGACCACGACCCGCTCGTGCAGTCCGACAAGTGCCGTCGCGCCGACGGGGCGCCGTACACCGAGGCCGACGAGGTGCTCGTCGCGGACCTCACCCTGGCCGAGCTGCAGTCCACGTACGTCTGCGACGGGCTGCTGGACGGCCGAAGGGAGCAGACCAACGACCGGGCCCTGTCGCCGGTCGCCGCGGCCTACGCCCGCTCCCGCGAGCTCGCCGACCCCTACGTCATGCCGAGCCTGCAGCAGCTGTTCGACTTCGTCGCCTTCTACGAGGGCTGGTACCGCTTCGGCCCCGGCCGCGACCAGGCCGGCGCCAGGGGCCGCTGGCAGAACGCGCAGGTCGCGCGGTTCAACATCGAGACCAAGATCAACCCGCGGCAGTCCCTCGCCGACCGCACGACGGACCCCGAGACCTTCGCCCGCGCCGTGGCCGGGGTGATCACCGGCAACGAGCTCGCGGACCGTGCCGACATCCAAAGCTTCGACTTCCGCACGCTGCTCGCGGTGCAGGAGGAGTTCCCGGAGATCCGCACCGTCTACCTGTTCGGCGACTTCCCGATCTACGCCGACGAGTCGATCCCCGGCTCGGACGACGGCACGAACCTCCAGGACGAGGACGGCGCCAACACCCCGTGGCTCGCCGGCCTGCCCTGGCCGTACCGCGTGACGACGCTGGACCAGGAGTTCCGCGCGCAGACGAGCGGCGGGTTCGAGGGCATGGCGCTGTCCGCGGACGGAACGCGCCTGCTCCCGCTGCTGGAGAAGCCGCTGACCGGCGACGACCCCCGCACCCTGCGGATCCACGAGTTCGACATCGCGGACCGCGCCTACACCGGCGTCGACTACCGCTACGTCCTCGACGAGCGGGGGGAGGCGATCGGCGACTTCGTCCTCCACGGCGCCCGTCACGGCCTCGTGATCGAGCGCGACAACACCCAGGGCGACCTCGACGGGTTCAAGGCGATCTTCGAGATCCGGCTCGGCGAGCCGGGAGAACCCGTCACCAAGCGGCTCGTCGCGGACCTGCTGCGCATCGACGACC
>JACCXR010000068.1 GCA_013696915.1 Euzebyaceae bacterium | reverse complement strand
GACGCGCCGACGGGCGTGGAGTAGCGGCAGCCACGCAGTGGACCGTGCCGCCGTCGAAGAGCGCCGCACGGCGCCGGTGTCGTCACGGCCGGCCGAGGCCGTGTCGGCACGACGCATGCGTACATTGGGCCCGGACGGTAGCGAATCCCTGTGACCGGTGCGCGACTGCCCAGTTCGGGGGCCGCAGGCAGGTCGCCGCGCAAACCGGTTGGTACGTCAGGTGCGACCCCTGTGTCGTCTTCCGACCCCGCCGAGCGCACGGCCCGCGACCTACTCGCCGTCGAGTCCGTCGAGCGCAGCGAGGACGGTCTCCGCCGCGGCGCCGATGGCGTCGAGCTGCTCGCCGGTGAGCCGATCGACGAAGATGCGGCGGACCGCCTCCACATGGCCCGGCGCGGCGCCCTCGATCGCCTTGCGTCCGCGGCTGGTGACGACCGCGAACGCCCCGCGGCGGTCCGTGTCGCACTTCATCCTTGGTGACCAGCCCCCGCTCGGCCATGCGAGCCACCTGATGGGACAGCCGGCTCCTTTTCCGACCCGAGGTCGCGCGCCAGCTCGAACAGCAGCATCCGCCCATCCGGCCGGTCGGTCAGCCCCACGAGCACCAGGTGGTCGGAGTACGACAGGCCCGACTCGGCGGCGAGTAGGTGACCGTCGCGTGGCGGGCGACGAACTCGATCCGGCTGTGCGCCGGGTCGATGGGTAGACGCCGGTCAGGGTGGTGGGGATGGTGGTCGTGCTCATGGGATCTCCTCGCGCGTGGAGAAAGTGCGGTGGCTGGACGAGCGGGAGGAGCGGGCTTGGTGGGCGCTGCAGTTCATGCAGATGCGCTTGACGGCCGAGCTCGCAGGGGAGAAGGACTGGGGCATCAACTGGAACGCCGCCCTGGGGGCCGGCGGCATGCTGGTCAGCGAGAAGGTGGCCCTGGAGTTCGACGTGTCCGCCATCCGCACCGGTGACGCCGCCTGAGCAGCCGGAGCCAGAGAAGGGGCCACCCGACCGCCGCCGGCGCGGCGGACGAGGGACACGGCGCCGTTGAGGGTTTCGCCGCCGAAGCCGAGGGCCATCGAGGCGGCGTCGAGGTGGCGCAGCTCGATCATGTACTCGCCCATGCACGCGACGCTCGTCACCGGCGATCGCCGACGTTCACGGCGAGCCTGCGCCGGCGGCCGCACGCACGGTCTCGGCGGCACCGCGAGTGTGCAGCTGCGCCAGCCAGTCGGTGACCCGGTCACGAAAGACCGCGGACGCCGCCAGGTCGGTCCCGAAGACGTCCTCGACCCCGAGCAGCGCGCGCACCACCGCCTCCGGCTCGTCGGCGCCGCCGACGGCGGCCGCGAGCTGTGCGGCCATGGGGTCGTCGAGGTCGGGGCCCTGTGAGACGACGTAGCGCATCCAGGCGGCGACCGCGAGGCACACCCAGACCGGCTCGGCTCCGGCGGCCAGGCGCTCGCGGGCGGTGTCCAGCAGCCGCTGCGGCAGCTTCTGCGAGCCGTCCATCGCGACCTGCGCGGTGCGGTGACCCAGCGCGGGGTTCGCAAAGCGCTCCAGCACGAGCTCGCGGTAGCGGTCGGCGGCCACGCCGTCAGGCGACGCGGCGGTTGGCGCGGCATCCTCGGCCATCAGCCGCCGGACGACGGCGTTCAACGCCGGGTCGGCGACCGCCTGCCAGATGAACTCGTGCCCCGCGAGCGCCCCGAGGTAGGCCAGCGCAGAGTGGGCGCCGTTGAGCAGCCGCAGCTTGAGCACCTCGTAGGCGCTCACGTCGTCGGTCAGGATCGCGCCTGCGTCATGCCAGGCCGGGCGTCCCGCGGCAAAGCTGTCCTCGACCACCCACTGGCGGAACGGCTCGGCGACCACGGTCCCCGCGTCGGTGACGCCCAGCAGCCCGGCGGCCTCGTCGCGGTCGGCCGGCTGGGAGGCCGGCACGATCCGGTCCACCATGGTCGAGGGGAACGTGACTTCGCTGTCCACCCAGCCAGCGAGGTGGCCGCCGGTGCGGGCATCCCGCCGCTCGGCGAACTCGGTGAGCAGGCGGCGCAGCAACCAGCCGTTGCGCGGCACGTTGTCACAGCACAGCACGGTGATCGGTGCGCCCACGGCGCGCCGGGCGTCGAGGCCGGCGGCCAGCTGCCCGAGAACGGTGCGCGGCGCCCGGCCCTCGGC
>JACCXR010000064.1 GCA_013696915.1 Euzebyaceae bacterium | reverse complement strand
CGCCGCGCCCGCGCACGGGCCCGAGAAAGCCCATGGCTCGGCGTTGCGGCGAGGCACGCGGCGACAACCACGGGCGCGAGCGCCGCGCGGATCACGACCGCACGATCTCGAACCAGAAGTCGAGGCTGTCGAGCAGCCCGACGAACTCGGCGACCTTGTCCGCCTCGCCCTCCACCGCGATGTCGCCGTCGGCCACCGCCTGGTCGAGCGTCACCACCCCGAGGTTCAGATCGTCGAGCACGGCGGGGTCCATGGTCACCGTGGCGTCGGCGTCGTCGGCATGAGCGTCGAGCGTGTAGTTGAGCACGCCGTTCTTGACGAGGAGGGTGAACTCCTCCCCGACGTCGGGCATCGTGAAGTTGAGCAGGATCTCCCGGCCGGCCGCCTCGGGAGCACCGCGAGATAGTCGAGATAGACCCCGAGCGGCAGCGCCCGGATCATGTCGTGCGAGCTCGTCGACGGCGTGCCCGCCTGCATGATCCCCTGCCGCAGCTCCGTATCCTTCCGCCGAGGGCCGTCTGACTGAGGAGGGGCGAGACGAGTTATACCGACGAGTCTATGACGCGACCTTCTCGATCCACGGATAGCTGCACAGGGACCTGATCCGGTCGGTTTCGGCGACGAGGCGCATCCAGGCGTCGCAGCAGGCGTTGATGATGGCGTCGGTGGAGTGGAGGAGGCGCAGCGATAGGAAGCGCTCGCGCAGGTAAAGCCAGACGCGCTCGACCGGGTTGAGCTCGGGGCTGTAGGGCGGCAGGATGACGAGGGTGATGTTCGCCGGAACGGCAAGGTCTCGGCTCACATGCCAGCCGGCACCGTCGAGGACCATGACGAGATGCGCGTCCGCCGGCCGGGACGCCGCGACATGATCGAGGAAGACCTGCATCGCGGCGGTGTCGACGGTCGGCAGCACCAGCGTGACGTCCTCGCCGGTGGCGGGGCGGATCGCGGTGAAGATGTAGGCCCAGAGATAGCCGAGCTGCTGCACGCCCGGCGGCCGCTCGCCGCGACGCCACCAGCGGTGGCAGACCCGGCCCTTGTTGCCGACCCGGGCCTCGTCAGAGAACCACAGCTCGATCCGCTTGGCGGGATGGCGTGCGGCGACGGCGGCTACCTGTTCGGCGAGCCCCCCTTTTTGAAGGCCTCCTGCGCCTCCGGGTCCTTTTTCGGGTGGAAGGGCCGCGCCTTCTGGCGCGAGAAGCCGAGCCGCCGCAGCACCCGGCTCATGCTCGACGGGTGGTAGGTCTTGCCGTACTCCGCCTCCAGCCAGCGGCAGAGGTCGGCGCGCGTCCAGGCGCAGCAGCCGTCCGCGTCGGGGTCCGGCCCGCGCTCGATCGCCGCCGCGAGAGCCGCCTCCTCCCCCGGCTCGAGCCGCCGCCGCGGGCGCCCCCTCGGCCGGTCGTGGAGCCCGGAGAGCCCCTCGGCATTGTAGCGCACCACCGCGTCGCGCAGCGCCTGCCGCTCCATCCCCGCCAGCCGCGCCGCCTCGGCCCGGCTCAGCCCGTCGAGCGCGTGCGCGATCGCGTACATCCGCGCCGCCGCCCGCCCGTCCTTCTCGCGCCGCGCCTCCCGCCGCAACGCTTCCGCCGAAAGCTCGTCCCTGATCTTGAGTGCTTTCCCCATGCCATCCCCCGCATCTGGTGGGGACAGGGAATCACGCTGCCCAGCGTACGCAAAGCATCTTCTGAGTCAGGGGGACGGCTCGCCGGTATAAGTCTGTCCGTCTCAAGTCGGTCTAACTTTGCATGTGGGACGTCCTAACGGCGCACGGCGTCTTCTGGTGACCTCAACAGTCACCGGGAGCATTGCGAATGCCGACCCAACTTCTCCCCCGGAAACCCGTCGCGAGCGCCGACCGGGAGTGGCGCTGCCGCCGCTGCGACAAGCTGCTCGGGCTCGTCCTCGCCGACCGCCTGCATCTGCGCTTTGCCCGGCAGCACGAGTACCACGCGGCGCTGCCGGCGAGCTGCACCTGCCGCAGCTGCGGCGCGCTGAACGAGCTCAACCACACGACCCCGCCCCGCGCCGCCTGACGGCGCGGGTTCTCCTTTTCCATTCACCATCATCCCAGAGGCGCGCGACGCCCCTGATGCCCGAGAGAGGCGCCCGACGCCCGGCCGAAAGGCTGGCGTCCGATGCGCGCTTCCTGGCACGCGCTCCATGCTGAACTCACCCGGTCTGCCTCCACGCTCCGGTTCCAACGACGCTTCGAGGCGCTGCAAGCGGAAGCGCCCGGGCTCGCCCGGTTCTCCGATCCGGCCGATCTGTTCGACCGGCTGCACGCCCCGGGCGGCGACGGCATAGCGCGGAACGCCCTGCTGCGCGCGCTTGTCGGCGCCCGCAGCGGACACGAGGCCGCGGTCACCCTACTCCTGCTCGCGCTCTGGCCGGGCCTCGACACCGTCCACCGCCGGCTGGCGAGCCGCTTCCGCCATGATCCGGACCAGCTCACCTCGGAGATCGCCGGGCGACTTGTCCAGGGCATTCTCGGTCTCGATCTGACGCGGGTGACTTGGGTCGCGGCGACGCTGATCCGCAACGTCGAGCGCGACATCCGGCGAAGCCTGCGGCGGGACGGGCTGGCCCAGTCAGGATGCGTCGCGCTTGCAGAGCCGGACCGACCGCCCTCGGCGCTTGGCCTGCCTCAGGGCCTCGACGCGGACGTCGCAGCCGGCATCCTGATCGATCGGCTGCATCCCCTGCTGGGAGCCGACGCTCCGCTCATCGTCGCCGTGGCGGTCCAGGGCGCGCGACAGCACGAAGCGGCTGGGCGGTTCGGCTGCACGCTGGAGGCGGCGCGCAAGCGCTACCAGCGGGCGCTGGCGCGGCTGCGCAACGAATT
>JACCXR010000050.1 GCA_013696915.1 Euzebyaceae bacterium | reverse complement strand
CGCTCCACCCGGCTCCGCGCGCACCCCCCGTGCGTCAGCCCGCCCGAAAACCCCGCCGGGCGGCCGCCACCGCTCCGATCCAGGGTGTGCCAGCCCCCTCAGACGTCCCGCCAGAGCCCGCCGCGCCCGCGTCGACACCCCCTGCCGGTACACCCACCCCGGATCTCACCCGCAGCGACCAGCCCTCACCCTACGTTAATGCCCACGTCCCGTCCTCACGGCCTAATGAACAACTTGGGCAGGGCGCGGCGGCCGCGCCCTTCCGAACGCACGCAGACCTGGGGAACAAATACACGGCGCCACCGGGTTCCCACACCCCGGGAGCCCAAAGGAGCCGGCGCGTGCGAAACGGTTTGCCTCGCAGGATGATCTTCATGCTGGCCGTCGGCCTCGCCGCTGCCGCCTGCGCGCCGGGGGCCGGCGAGCCAGCGTCGGACGCGCCGGAGACAGAACCGGCGGTCGCCGGTGACCCTCCCGAGTGGCCGTGGGATCTGGCGGATGCAGGCGTGGACGTCCCCGCCAGCGTGCCGTTGGAGGAGATCCGTTCCGGCGGTCCGCCACCAGACGGCATCCCGCCGATCGATCAGCCGGTCTTCGAGTCCGTGGAGAAGGCAGATGAGTGGCTCGAGCCGCAAGATCCCGTCCAGGTCTTCGAGTTTGGCGACGACGCCCGCGCCTACCCCCTCGCGATCCTGACGTTTCATGAGATCGTCAACGATGTCGTCGCCGGGGAGCCGGTCGTGGTGACGTACTGCCCGCTGTGCAATTCCGGATTGGTGTTCAAGCGGACGGTCGACGGAGAGGTCCTCGACTTCGGCACGTCGGGCCGGTTGTGGAACTCGAACCTTGTGATGTACGACCGGGCGACGCGCAGCCTTTGGTCGCAGTTCACCGGGGAGGCCATCGTCGGCGAGCGTCTGGGCCAGGAGCTCGAACGGCTGCCCATGCAGATCGTGTCGTGGGATGAGTACCGCACCAGCTGGCCCGACGGTCGGGTGCTGTCGCGCGACACGGGTGAGAACCGACCCTACGGCGAGAATCCGTACAGCGGCTACGACAGCAGCGCTTCGCCGTTCCTGTTCAACGGCGAGACCGGCGGACCACTGCCCCAGATGGAGCGTGTGGTCACGTTGGGCGGCGAGGAGGATCCGGTCGCCTACCCGCTCTCCCTCCTTACGAAGAAGCGCGTCCTCTCCGACGGGGTCGCCGGGGAGCCGATCGTCGTCCTGTGGTCGCCCGGCACCGCCTCCGCCCTGGATACCCGTGACATTCCGCAGGGCAAGGACGTCGGTGCCACCGGCGTGTTCCGCCCCTCAATCGGCGGGCAGGACCTCACCTTCGAACCCCACGGCAAAGAGGACTTCCGTGACACGCAGACGAACAGCACGTGGACCGTGCTCGGTCAGGCGGTCGCCGGTCCGCTCAAGGGTGAGCAGCTGGAGCGCGTGGCGCACGACGACACGTTCTGGTTCGTCCAGTTCGCGTTTCGTCCTGAGACCCGGGTGGTGGAGTCGTGACGCGGCGGGCAACCGCCGTGGCGGGCCTCGCGCTCATCGCGGCCATCGGTCTCGGTGCCGGCAGTGCGGCCTTGCTGGGCTTCTTCGACGACCCGGCTGCGCCACGGCCGGACACCGCAGTCGCATCCTCAGATCGCCCCTCGGCGATGGACACCACCTTCGAGCACTTCGACGGTCGCATCGTGCGCCTGGGCGACTGGGCCGGCACTCCAATGGTGGTCAACTTCTGGGCGTCGTGGTGTCCCCCATGTGTGGCCGAGATGAGCGCCGCCTTCGAGCCGGTGCATCAGCAAGTGGGTGATCAGGTCGCGTTCGTGGGGCTCAACCTGCAGGACGATGCCGACGATGCCTTCGCAATCGTCAGGCAGACCGGTGTCACGTACGACCTTGGCCGCGACCCCGTCGGCGAGCTGTTCAGCGCCTTCGGCGGTATCGGCATGCCGACCACCGTCTTCATCGACGAATCAGGGGTCGTGAAGGAGACGCACACCGGCCCCCTGACGCAGGGGCAGCTCCAGCAGCAGATCGCCGATTCCTTCGGCGTCGAGGCGCGGTGATGCAAGTGCCATTCGCCCTTGCGTTCACCGCCGGGCTGGTGGCCAGCGTCAACCCTTGTGGCTTCGCCATGCTGCCCGCCTACCTCTCATTCCTGATCGGCTCGGACGACCGTGACCGTGGCCCGCCGCGGTCGCGCGAGCCCTGCGTGTGGGTCTGACCGTGTCGGTGGGCTTCCTCGTGGTTTTCGGCGCCTCCGGGTTGGCGCTCACGGCCGGGGCCCGCTTGATCACCACGGCGATCCCGTGGGCGGCGCTGCTGGTGGGCGTCGGACTCACCGTCGCGGGCGGACTGATGTTGGCGGGCCGCTCGCTGTCAGTGCGCCTCCCGGGTCCGACACGTGCCGTCTCCGGCCACGGCACCGGCGCCACCGCGCTGTTCGGCGTCTCCTACGCCGTCGCCTCGCTGTCGTGCACGCTGCCGGTGTTCCTGGTTGTCGTCGGCAGCGCGGGCACCCAGGGCAGCCTTTTGACCGGCGTGGCCACCTTCGCGATCTACGCCGCGGGGACGGCGCTGCCGTTGCTGGCGGTCGCGGTCGCGCTGGCGCTTGGCAAGGACGCCTTCATCCGACGCGTCCGCGGCACCGCTCGCTACACCACGAAGATCGCCGGCGCGCTGCTCATGGCGGCCGGCGGCTACATCGTCTTCTACTGGGCTACCGTGCTCGCCCCGCAAACCGGCGGCCGTCCCGGCGGGGCGCTCGTGACCGGCGTCGAGGACGTGTCGTCCCGGCTGACCACGGCGATCGGCACCCGCCCGCTGCTGTCCGCTGTCGTGCTCCTCGCGACGGTCATCACAGCCGCCTGGTATGCGCGGCACGGCCGCGGCCCGGACGAGGAGACGGGTCGCTCATGAGGCTTGGGAGGGGCGGTGCACTCCTCCCGCGGCGGCGTTCACCCCTTCTGCCAGCGTCGGGTGAACGTGAATGGCCCGGCCGATCTCGCTGTAGGAAACATCGGCCGTCATCGCGATGACGGCTTCGTGGATCAGGTTGCCGGCCTCGGGTCCGACGATGTGGCACCCCAGCAGCCGGTCGGTGTCGGCATCGGCGACGAACTTGATGAAGCCCGCCGTCTCGCCCATCGCCCGCGCCTTCACGACACCGGCAAACTCCTGGCGCCCGACGGCGACGGCATGTCCTGCCGCCCGCGCCTGCGCCTCGGTCATCCCGACCGCCGCCACCTCCGGATCAACGAAGACCGCGTGCGGCACGACCCGCCCGGAAATGGTGCGCTCCTGGGCCCTGAAGACCGAGCGGTAGACGACGTCGGCGTCGTCACGAGCGGTGTGTGTGAACATAGCCCCCCCGCGAAGGTCGCCCAACGTCCACACGTCGTCCGCGCCCGCATGCAGCTGCTCGTCGACGGCCACGAAGCCTGCGTCGCCCACTGCGAGACTCAGATGCTCCAGGCCCAGAT
>JACCXR010000012.1 GCA_013696915.1 Euzebyaceae bacterium | reverse complement strand
CGTACGTGACGAACACCGTCAAGCACTTCAAGTTCACCCCGCGCGGCAAGCGCCGCATCCACAGCAAGCCCAACGCCCAGGAGATCCGCGCCTGCCGCCAGTGACTGGACGGCGAGTTCGCCGCGGTCGACCCGCGCGTGGTCGTGGCCCTGGGCGCGACCGCGGCAAAGGCGCTGCTCGGCCCGGCGTTCAAGGTCACCACCCAGCGCGGCGAGGTCGTCACCTGGCCCGACGGCCGCATGGTCACGCCACGATCCATCCGTCGGCGATCCTGCGGATGGACGACGACGTCCGCGCCACCGCCTTCGCCGATCTCGTCGACGACCTCCGTGCCGTGGCGGGACTCCTGGCCGGCTGAGGTTCGACCCGCGATGTCTGGAACCTCCTGACGTCAGCCTATCTCTGTGGGATTTCATGCTGATGGACCGGCTCGGGCACACGAGCCCGCGGGCTGCGCTCCGCTATCAGCACGCGACGGCCAAGCGCGACGAGGCGATCGCCGATGGCATCGACCGCATCCTTGATGCCGCGCAAGGTGACAGCGATCTCGGCGGCAACGTGCTCCGGTTCCGCGACGGAACGGCCGGCGCCTGACGCTCGCGAGTCCGCCGCTACCAGACGGTCGCGATCAGGGCGGAGCCGCGGATGCGCTCGTCGCGCGTGACGAGCGGGAGCGCCAGCGCGAGTGCGGTCGCCACGATGAACCGGTCCCACGGATCGCTGAGGACGTCGCGCGGGATGGAGGTCCCCGTGTCGGCCACGGCGACGTCGATCGGGTGAAGGTCGACCTTCGGCGACGACAGCAGCGTCGAACGGAGCCGGGTCAGGTCGTTGGCCGAGACTCCTTGCGTGGTTTGCGTCACGTACCAGAGGTCGACGAGGGTCGCGACCGACACGACGATTGCCGTCGCTCGCCTCGGCATCGGCCAGGGCAGCCGCCGCGTCGTCGGACAGGCGGGGAGAGCCTTGGGCGTACCAGACGATGGCGTGCGAGCCAGCGACGACCTCACGCGCCGGTGAGGTCGCGCCGTACCAGCTCGCTGGCGCGCTCGAACGCGTCCCAGTCGAGATCGGTCAGGTCCGGCAGGGAGCCAGCAAGTCCAGTGGTCTCATCGGCAGGCTGGCTCGCGTCGATGACGCGAAGGTGAGCGCCTGGCCGGAGACCGAGGCTCGCGAGCTGCTCGGCCGGGATGCTCCCGTCCTCAGCCACCACGAGCTCCTTCTCAGCGGGCGGATCCACCGCGCTCACGCAGCCATCGTACGACGCGATTCGCCGATGGAAGTGGCCGAGTGACGCCCCGAGGCGGTGCTGGCGTGCCATCGAGTGTTCGATCGTGGCGACCTGTGGGTCACGGTTGGGTCAACGTGAAGGTCACGCCGACCGATCTGCGGCCGTGTGGGCTATCTCCGCAACCCTCTGACCTGGACTTTCGTGGTGGAGACGATGGGCATCGAACCCACGACCCCCTGATTTCAAAGCAGGAAACAGGGGTCGTCGCTAACAGCGGCGATCCGCGAAATTGCTGGTCGGGGCGTATGTTTCGTGCTGGCGTGTGCTGTCGAGCGCGGCTTGATCCTGTCTCGTTAGGTCACGGCTAGGTCACGCCGGGGCCGCTGACCGGCCGCCACGCAAGGTGAATGGCGGCGCCAGGTGTCCATGAGGACCAACTTGCCTGTTAGGGTCCAGGGAAGTGGTGTAGCAGCCCACGGCAGGTAGCCCTGAGGGGTGGTCCTGTACTGGCGCGGTGTTCACGCTGCGTGGACTTGAACGAGAGAGCCACCGCGTCATCCTCGAAGACGAAGGTCTCAAGCAACGTCTCGAGGAGGACACGATGGCGATCACCAAGATGGAGCTGATGGAGCTCGTGCGCAACACCGAAGGTGCAGATGTCGACTTCTTGCGTGAGGGCGTGCGGGTGCTCGCCCAGGCGCTGATGGAGGTCGAGGTGACCGATCAGATCGGCGCGGGGCACGGCGAGCGCAACCCCGAGGCGCGCACCGCGCAGCGCAACGGCTACCGCGACCGCGGTTGGGACACCCGCGCGGGAACGGTCGAGCTGTCGATCCCGCGGCTGCGCAAGGGCAGCTACTTCCCGAGTTTCCTGGACGCTCGCCGGCGGGCAGAGAAGGCGCTGTGCGCGGTCGTGGCACAGTGCTACGTCGAAGGCGTGTCAACCCGTCGGGTGGATGACGTCGCCAAGGCGATGGGCATCGACGGGATCTCCAAGTCGCAGGTCTCGGCGATCTGTGGGCAGCTGGACGAGGTCGTGGAGGCGTGGCGGTCCCGGCCGCTGAACACCGGCCCGTACACGTTCGTGTGGATTGACGCGCTGGCGATGAAGGTCCGCGAGGGCGGCCGTGTGGGCGCCACCGCGGTGCTGGTCGCGACTGCGGTCAACGCCGAGGGGCACCGGGAGATCATCGGGCTGGACATCGGCTCGGGTGAGGACGGCGCGACCTGGACGGCGTTCCTGCGCGGGCTGGTCGCCCGCGGCCTGTCCGGCGTGAAGCTGGTCGTGTCCGACTGCCACCTGGGCTTGAAGGCCGCGATCGCCGCGGTCCTCGACGGCGCGTCGTGGCAGCGCTGCCGGACCCATTTCATGCGCAACCTGCTCGCCAAGGTGCCCCG
>JACCXR010000450.1 GCA_013696915.1 Euzebyaceae bacterium | reverse complement strand
CTTCCTCGTCGGCGTAGCACACTCCCGCTTGAGCCAAGCGGCGCCGGCCGCCGTTGGTGCTCGCGTCGAGATGCGCGCCTGGCCCTACCCGCCCACGCCTCGGCGCGGACGGGCAGTGTCAGCGGCGCCCGTGGCCAGCCGAACTACTCGCGCTCCCCGGTGGGGTCGAACATGGTCACCGAGTGCAGCGCCTGCTGGGCGTCGGGCCGGATGGCGGCGCGTGTGGCCGGGCCGCCGGCGACCGACGTACGGTGGCGCGCATGGGCGAGTGGCCGGCTGCGGAGTACGGCGACGCGTGGGCGGCGGTCTACGACGAGCGCCACGGCGACCTGCCCGGCACCGGCGACGCGGTGGAGACGCTCGCCCGGCTCGCCGGGGCAGGCCCGGTGCTCGAACTCGGCATCGGCACCGGCCGCCTCGCGCTGCCCCTCGCGGCCCGGGGCCTAGAGGTCCACGGCGTCGACGCCTCCGCGCCCATGGTCGACCGCCTCCGCGCCAAACCCCGCGGCGATTCGATCCCAGTCACCATCGGCGACATGGCGTCACTCACCCTCGACCGCACGTTCAGTCTCGTCTTCGTCGCCTTCAACACGCTGTTCAACCTGCCCTCCCAGGAGGCGCAGGTCCGCTGCATCGCCGGCGCCGCCGCCCATCTGGCGCCCGGGGGGCGCTTCGTCGTCGAGGCGTTCGTCCCCGACCTCGGACGCTTCGACCGCGGCCAGGCGGTCCGCGCCACCGACGTCACCGAGGCCCACGTCGTCCTGGAGATCGCCCGCCACGACCCTGTCGTTCAGCGTGTCCACAGCGCCCGGGTCGTCGTGACGCCCACCGACGGCATCCGCATGCTGCCCGTGAACATCCGCTACGCCTGGCCGGCGGAGGTCGACCTCATGGCGCGCCTCGCCGGCCTGGAGCACGAGGAGCGCTGGAGCGGCTGGCAGCGGCAGCCGTTCGACGAGTCCAGCCGGCAGCATGTCTCCGTCTACCGCCGCCCGGCGGGCGACGGCCACGCGGCGCAGCCCGGCGTGCGTGCAGGCCGCTCGCGTCGGCCGGTCCCACCCATTGCGACCGAGGGCCTCTAGACGAGCGGCCCGGAGATCAGGATCTCACCGGTGGGCGCCCCGATTGGGCCTGCGGGCTCGACGGTGACGCCGACGAGGTCGGCGGCGCGCACGTCGCCGTCCACGGCGGCCACCGCCCGACCCTGCTCGTCCGGGCGGAAGTCGCCGGCGAAGACCGGGACTTCGCCCTCGATCAGCCACAGCGCGTAGACGCGGTCGGCCGGCAGGGGCGACAGGCCGTGGCTGACGAGGATGCCGCGGTTGCGCTCGGGGCTGTAGACGAACCGCGCCGACGTCCCGGCCGGTGCGTCGAGATCCGCGACCCGGGCATCGGGCAGGGCCAGCAGGGAGGCCACGTCGGAGCTGCCGGCGTCGGCGAGCTGCTGCTCCAGACGTTCTGCCCGCGTCGTCGTCTGCACGAGCAGCGCACCGAGGCCGACCACGGCGATCGTCAGCACGCCGGCGACCGCCAACAGGGCTCTCCGCACGGCCGCCGACGGCCCCATGCCCCGGGCCGCCAGCCCATCCAGCGCACGGCGGCGGTCGTCCAGTCGCGCCGGCACCTCCGCCTGCGGATGGTCATCGAGCGCCGCCATCACGCGCTGCTCCAGGCCCGCGGGCGGAGGCTCCGCCTCAGCGCGACCGAGCACGGCGGCGGCTGCCTGCAGTTCCGCGACCCCCCGCCGGCACGCTGTGCACCCGTCCAGATGGTCCTCGAAGGCGCGCCGCTCGTCCGCCTTCAGGGCGTCGAGCGCGTACGCGCCGGTCAGGTCGTGGCCGTCTGGAGTTGTCGACTGCTCTGGAGCCATGGGTCTGGCTCTCCGGGGTCGGAGGGCCGATCCGCGCGATCACGGCTCGGTGAACTGGTTCGTCGCCGTCAGCGGTCCGGACTGCTGACTAGCCGCGTGCCGCCGCCCCCTCGACGAGCAGTTCGGCGATCTGCACCGTGTTCAGGGCGGCGCCTTTGAGAAGGTTATCCCCCGTCACCCAGAAGTTGAGCGCACGCGGGTCGCCGAGGTCGGCCCGGACCCTCCCGACCGCCACCTCGTCCCGGCCGGCCCATGCCAGCGGCGTCGGGGCGCGGTCGAGCACCATGCCGGGGAAGCCCTCGAGCGACGAGATGGCGTTCGCGGTCGTCACCGGGTCCTCGAACTCGGCGCGGACCTGGAGGGCGTGCCCGACCATGACCGGCACGCGGACACAGGTGGGGGCCACGCGCAGGTCCGGCAGATCGAGGATCTTCCTCGACTCGTTCTGCAGCTTCATCTCCTCGTCGGTGTAGCCGTCGTCGCCCTCGGTGCCGAGCAGGGGCACGACGTTGAAGGCCAGGACGTCGGCGTGGACCCGCTGCTCGACCAGCTTCATCGCCGCGGCGCCGTCCCTGCGGAGGAGGTCGCGGTGCGCGAACAGCGGCTCGACCTGCGCTTCCAGCTCGTCGATCCCCTGCTGGCCCGCGCCACCCGCCGCCTGGAAGCTCGTCGCCGTGAAGCCCACGAGGCCGAACGCGTCGTGGAGGGCCTTCAGCGGCAGCATCGCCACCATGGTCGTGCAGTTCGGGTTCGCGACGATGCCCTTCGGCCTCCGGGCGAGCGCGTGCGGGTTGACCTCCGTCACCACCAGTGGGACGTCGGGGTCCATGCGCCACGCCGAGGAGTTGTCCACGACCATCGCGCCGGCGGCCACCGCCCGCGGCGCGTGCTCACGAGAAGTCGACGCGCCCGCCGAGAACAGGGCCAGGTCGACGCCGTCGAAGACGTCGCGGTCTGTCAGCGCCCGGACGGTGACCTCGCGCCCGCGGAACGGCAGCCTGCGGCCCGCCGAGCGCTCCGACGCCACGAACACGACGCCGTCGCAGGGGAAGTCGCGGGCCTCGAGCAGGCGGCGGAGGTCCTCACCGACGGCTCCCGTGGCGCCGACGACGGCGACGCGCCCGGCCATCACGCCACCTCCGTCGCCGCGAGACCGAAGTGCTCGTGGACGGCCCGGACCGCAGTCTCGACGTCGTCGTCGCGGACGACGACCGAGATGCGGATCGTGGAGGTCGAGATCATCTCGATGTTCACCCCCGCCTCCGACAGGGCCGAGAACATCCCCGCCGCCACGCCCGGATGCGTCTTCATCCCCGCCCCGACCAGCGACACCTTCGCGATGTGCTCGTCGAAGCCGACCGCCTCGGCGCCGACCTCACCGGACAGGTCCTCGAGCAGCCGCACGGCGCTCGGCCCGTCGGCGAGCGGCAGCGTGCAGGAGATGTCGGTGGTCCCGTCCTCCGACACGTTCTGCACGATCATGTCGATGTTGATGTTGGCGTCCGCCAGGGCGGTGAAGATCCGGGCGGCCACGCCCGGCTTGTCGGGCACGCGGCGGATCACGAGCTTGCCCTCACCGGTGTCGTGGGCGACCCCGGAGATCATCGCCTGTTCCATGTCGTCGGTCTCCTCGGTGACCCAGGTGCCGTCGGAGTAGGTGAAGCTCGACCGGACGTGCAGCGCGACGCCGTGGTTGCGGGCGTACTCCACGGAGCGCACCTGGAGCACCTTCGCCCCGCAGGCGGCGAGCTCCAGCATCTCCTCGTGGCTGACCCGGTGGAGTTTGCGGGCCGCGGTGCAGATCCGCGGGTCGGCCGTGTAGACGCCGTCGACGTCGGTGTAGATCTCGCAGACGTCCGCGCGCAGCGCCGCAGCGAGCGCGACCGCCGTCGTGTCGCTGCCGCCCCGCCCCAGTGTCGTGACGTCCTTCGAGTCCCGGCTGACGCCCTGGAAGCCCGCGACGATCACCACGTGCCCGCCGGCGAGCGCCTCGGTGATGCGGCCGGGGGTGATGTCGATGATCCGCGCCTTGCCGTGCACGGCGTCGGTGATGATGCCGGCCTGGCTGCCGGTGAGGCTCCGCGCCGTGTAGCCGAGTTCGTGCATGGCCATCGCGAGCAGCGACATCGAGATGCGCTCACCGGCGGTCAGCAGCATGTCGAGCTCGCGGGCGGGGGGGATCACCGCGATCTCCTGCGCCTGCCGGATGAGCTGGTCGGTGGTCTTGCCCATGGCGGAGACGACCACGACGACATTGTGGCCGTCGCGCTTCACCTGGGCGACCCGCTCGGCGACGCGCTTCACGCGGTCGGTGTCGGCGACGGACGACCCGCCGTACTTCTGGACGACGATCACCGCCCGATCCTAGCCCCGCCCTCTGCGGACCCTC
>JACCXR010000511.1 GCA_013696915.1 Euzebyaceae bacterium | reverse complement strand
CCATCACGCGCGCGGCGGTGCGGGACATCGCCGAGCGCAAGATGGAGGACCTGAACGCGAACGACGTGGCCGGGGCGACGAAGATCATCGAAGGGACGGCGCGGAGCATGGGGTTGGTGGTGGAGGGCTAGGGTTTCTTGTTCGTGGGCGCTCGGCCGGGGCCCCTGCTCCGTTTGGGTGGGTTCGGCCGACCCCCCTGCTCCGCAGGAACGGCCCTTTATGCTGCGCAGGGGGGCCGGCCGAACCCCCTCGGCACCGGGCTCCACCACCGTCCCCTGTTCCGCTTGGGGGGCTGAAGGTCAAAGTCAAGGTCAACATCAAGTAGGTCGGCTGTGTGGGACCACGGGAGGTAGTGGGATGGCACGACACGGGAAGCGGTACGAGGCTGCGCTGGCGAAGGTCGACCAGGACCGGCTCTACAGCCCGACGGCGGCGATGAACCTGGTCAAGGAGACGGTGACGGTCTCCTTCGACGCGACCGTCGACCTGGCGCTGCGGCTGGGCATCGACCCCCGCAAGGCGGACCAGATGGTCCGCGGCTCGGTGGCGTTGCCCAACGGGACGGGCAAGTCCATGCGGGTGGCGGTGTTCGCGGAAGGGCCCAAGGCCACCGAGGCGGAGGACGCCGGCGCCGACATCGTCGGCGCCGCCGAGGTGACCGCCCTGATCGAAGCGGGGAACCTCGACTTCGACGCGGTCGTCGCCACCCCCGACCAGATGGGCAAGGTCGGCCGCTTCGGCAAGATCCTCGGGCCACGCGGCCTCATGCCGAACCCGAAGACCGGCACGGTCACGATGGACGTCGCCAAGGCCGTCCGGGAGATCAAGGCCGGCAAGATCGAGTACCGCTCCGACCGGCAGGCCAACGTCCACCTCGTGATCGGGAAGTCGTCGTTCGGCGCGAGGGAACTGGTGGAGAACTACGCCGCGATCATCGACGAGCTCATGCGCGTCAAGCCGGCCTCGTCCAAGGGCCGGTACCTGCGGACCGTCCACGTGTCGACCTCGCAGGGCCCGAGCATCCGCATCGACCCGACGCGGGTGCGGGACTTCTGGGAGACCCCCGAGGCCGCCTGATCAGGTCAGCACGCCCCCGCGTTGCGGTACACCCACAGGGAGCGCTCGTCGGCCGACGGGAACGGACGGTACCGGCGCTCCCCGAGCAGTTCCAGCGCCGGCGCGGTCTGCGGTGACGAGGCGACCGTGACGCAGTTCGACGACCCGCCGAACAGCGGCATGTAGAAGGGACGGGGCTCCGCGACCCGCGCGGTCACGCTCGGGTCGCCCACGAGGCCGCGATGGTGGTAGCCCGACCACTCGAACCCGGCGTCGACCTCGCGCGGGTCGAAGCCGGCCGCGACGGCCGCCCGTCCGGCGGACCACCGTGCGGCGGCGTAGGCGTACTCCTCGACGGTGACCGCCAGTGAGAGCAGCGCCAGAGCGGACAGGGCGGCCCAGGCGGTGATGCGCCGGGGATCGGCGGCCGGCGGGCGGGCGGCGCGGAGAAGGCCGATCGCGACGGGCACCGCGCCCGCCCACAGGTACCGGTCGAACAGACCGCCGCCCACCAGCGAGTAGACGGGCACGATCCCGACCGCGAGCAGCCCGAAGACGGCGAGTGCCACGGCCGGGGGCTCGGCGGTGCGGAGCCACGCGACCGGCCGGGTGATGGCCGCGCTCGCGGCCGCCCTCCGGGCGAGGCCGGCGCCTGCCGCGCACGCCCACAGGACCAGAACCGTCCACACCCCGGCCGGGAGGATCGGCGGCTTGTCGCCGAGCAGGACGATCGACCCCATCGACCCGCGCCGCGTGAGCGCGTTGCCGCTCAGCAGGACGGCGTCGGCGTCGATCCCGGCGTCCCGCACGGCCACGGCCGCTGCGGCGAGGGCCACCAGCGCGGCGGCGAGCAGCGCGCCGCCGTGACGGGCCGCGTCGCCGCGCCGCAGCAGGAGCGCCGGCGAGACGATCAGGGCGAGCGTGCACCATCCGCGGACGGCCTGGCGGGCCGCCCGCCACGGCGTGATCCCCCCGATCCCGACCTGGTGTCCCGGAAGGTTGATCCGCCACCAGTAGAAGGCCGCGCACGCGATGGCGACGGCCGCGACCAGACCGGCGACGCCGGCCCATCGGCCCGCCGCCATCCGTCCCCAGGGCCGGTCCTCGCGGCCGACGGCGGCCGCCACGCCGGCGAGCACCCCCACTGGCGCCGCTGCGGCGACCTCGCGGATCGTGAAGCCGGCGAGCCCGAGCGCCATTGACAGTGCGAGCCACGCTGCCCGATGGCGCCCCCGCCGGTCGAGGGCGGCGATGCCGGCGGCCAGGCATCCCATCTGCGCGGCGAACGCGGTCGGGTCGGTCATGAACGACGTCGACTCGACCGCGTAGGCGGGCGCCACCGCGACGACCACGACCACGAGCATCGCGCCCCCCGGGGGAAGGAACCGGCGTGCGACGAGGAAGGCGGCGACCAGTCCCAGGCCGCTCGCCACCGCCGTCGACACGTGGAGCACCTGCAGGGAACGGCCGAAGAGCACGAGCCACGGCTGCGCCCAGAGCAGGTGCCCGACCAGGCTCAGCACGTTCCAGCCGATCAAGTCGAGCTCACCGGTGGCGGCGAGGTGCAGGGCCATCCGGCTGTAGGCCCAGTCGTCGTTGCGGGGGATCGCGAACGCACCGGTCCAGACGGCCACGGCCAAGGGCACGCCCACGCCGAACAGAACGACGCCCGCGACGCCGGCCCACTCGCGGGCGCGGATCCCGTCGAGCCGGACGGTGCCGGTGGCCGGTGGCGCCGCCATGGGGGGCACACTATCCTCGATCGAAATCGAGGCGCTGCCACAGCCGCTACGCCGAAGCGAAGGACCTATCATCGGCCAATGGACGAGCCTCCCAGGACCCTCAAGGGCACGCCGTTCAGCATCAGGCTGAGCGGTCCCACCGACCGGTTCGTCGCGGCGGAGGCCCAGCGGACGAAACGATCGAAGAGTGCCGTGGTGGAGGCGCTCACCGAGGAGGCGGCGCGGATGCGGCGTTTCCCCGGGATCGGCTTCCGCGAACAGGACGCGGACCGGCGGGCGTGGGTGATCGGGACGGGGCTGGACGTGTGGCAGATCGCCGAGGCGTACGGGCGTCACGGCAGCGTCGAGGACACCGTGGCGTCGACCGAGCTGCGTGAACGCGCGCTGCGGCTCGCGCTCGCGTACCGCGACCACTACCCCCACGAGATCGAGCAGGCGATCGCGGAGAACCAGCGTCCGCTCGAGGCGCTGCAGGAGCTCTACCCGTTCTTCGTCGTCGAGGCGGCGCAGTAGGGCAGATGCTCCGACTGCTGCTGGACGCATGTGTCCGGTCGGGTCATGGCGACCGCGCTCGCCAAGCGCGGGCACGATGTCCGTGCGCTGACGGACGAACCGGCGCTGGAGGGTCTGGACGACGAAGACGTGCTGCGGCTGGCGGTCGAGCAGGACCGCATCCTCGTGACATACGACGTTAAGGATTTCCCGCCCCTGCTGCGCGCCTGGGCAGAGGCCGGGCGGGGACATGCGGGATGCGTCGTCGTCCACGGCCTGGACCACCGGGAGTTCGGGCGGCTCCTTCGTGGCCTGGACTGCCTCTTCACCGCCCGACCCGCGCAAGAGGAGTGGCGCAATCTCGCCGTCTTTCTCTCGCGCGCCGGAACTGGGTGACCTTCCGGCGGTGCACTGCCCATGTCAAAGGTTCGCAGCACACTGACACGCCGAAGCCGGTCGTCGACGCGATGGTCCGCCTGGTCGCCGACGGCCTCCTGCGGCAGCGGCTCGGGCGCCACTACGAGCTCGCCGCCCGACGTCACCGTCGTCGATCCCGCCACGGCCGGCGCCACGCACGACCGGGCGCCGGTGCCCCGCGCGTGGCCGGCGATGCGACATGGGCGCGGTATCCGGCGCGAACGTCGCAATCCACAGGCGCGCCGGTGTCGGCCGCGGGCGCGGGACCCCGCACAGCGGGACGCCGGCGGCCGACGAGCTCCGGGCGGCCGGGGTGCTGCCCGTCGCGGACGAAGTCCGACGGTCTCCCCGGGTCGCTGCGGCGACGACGGATGCCCCCACCCTGCTCGACGAGCCGTAGAACGGATCGGTGCCGCCGGAGCCGACGCGGCGAATGGCCACCCACTCCCCGTGTGGCGACACACGGATGACCAACGGCCCGCGCGCCGGAGCGCAGTGACCCCGCGGCGGCGCACGCTGCGGTCGACCACGCGGAGCTTTCAAGGCGGGCCGGACTTTGACGGTCCCGCCCCGTCGCCGTAGCCTGGGGCGAACCGAAGACCGCTGGCTCCGCGTGCTCCGCGCGCGGCGAAGGCGCCGGGAGACCGGCCGGCCCGCGCAGGTGTAGCACCTGATCCGTGCCGCGCATGCGCCTCCCGGTCCTCGGGGGGCTTTTTCGTGTTCGAGGTGGATGGGGAGGACCGGCATGGCACGAGTTGAGAAGACGGCCGTGGTCACCGACGTGCGTGAGCGGCTGGAGGGCTCGACCGCAACCCTTCTGACCGAGTACCGCGGGCTGACGGTCGCGCAGCTGCGGAGGCTGCGGACCGAGCTCCGCAAGTCGGACGCGGAGTACAGGGTCGCCAAGAACACGCTGATCAAGATCGCCGCGCGGGACGCCGGCTTCGAGGTTCCCGCCGAGGTGCTGACCGGTCCCACCGCCGTGACCTTCTGCGCCGGCGACCCGGTCGCGACGGCGAAGATCCTGCGGACGTTCTCCCGCGAGCACCCGGCGCTGATCGTCAAGGGCGGGATCCTCGACGGCAAGCTGCTGACCGCCGAGGAGACCCTGAAGCTCGCCGACCTGGCCAGCCGCGAGGAGCTGCTCGCCCGCCTCGCAGGCCTCATGGAGGCCGTCGTCGCCCAGCCGGCGCGCCTGGCGCTGGCCGGCCTGTCGAAGGCGGCGAGGCTGTTCGCGGCCCTGCACGACAAGCGGGTCGAAGCCGGCGAGACGTCGGAGGCCCCCCAGACCGCCGAGGCCGGCCCCGCCCCCGCCCCCGAAGAGGGAGCCGGTCCTGCGGACGGCGCGCCCGCGGAAGCCCCACCCGCCGACCGTGCGGCCGGCGACTCGGACCCGGCG
>JACCXR010000465.1 GCA_013696915.1 Euzebyaceae bacterium | reverse complement strand
GCGCCACCCACAACCCTTGAAGGGTAGACGCAGCAATCAGCGCCTAGCCTTCGAACGATGCGGCGGAGGGCCTGCGCCGGGGCGCTCGCGCGCCCCGCTCGGGCTCCCGACAGCGCCACCCACAACCCTTGAAAGGGTAGACGCAGCAATCAGCGCCTAGCCTTCGAACGATGCGCTCGGAGGCCTGCGCGCCCACACGCCGGCGCCTGGGCCGCGCTGAGAGGGCTACCACCGCAGCGCGGTGGCGGAACGCAGCGTCACACTTGGTCATATTTCGCTATGGGGGACCCCCCGGCGCCGGTGGCATCATGGCGTCGGCAGCCGCCACCTCGCATTCGTGAGCCGGGCGGTGAGCCGGACTCATCGCAGCACAGTCATGCGTGCCGCCGGTCCTGAAGTTTCGGCGCGCGGAACGACTCGACCCGGGGTGCCTGTTGTCCACACTGTCCTTCCGCCTCCACTCCCGCGCCGGCCTGGTGGCGCTGCTGACGCTCGCCCTCGTGCTCGGGAGCGCGGTGCCCGCGCTCGCCGACTACAGCGAGACGCCTGCACGCGCCTGGTCGGTGAACGGGCGCGTCAACGCGATCGTCCGGGTCGGCAGCCGCGTGTTCATCGGCGGCAGCTTCTCCCAGCTGCGCTCGCCGACGGGGGAGACGGTCGCGCGCCGGAACCTCGCGGCGCTCGACGCGGCAAGCGGGGCACCGGTCACGTCTTGGGCCCCGTCGGCCGACGGGGTGGTCTACGCCCTGGCGGCGTCGCCGGACGGCGCACGCGTCTTCGCCGGCGGGGCGTTCACGACCGTGAACGGCCAGGCCCGCCGGCGGCTCGCGGCCCTCAGCACCTCGTCGGGCGCGGTCGTCGACGGGTGGGTCGCGCAGGCCAGCGCCACGGTCCGCGGCATGACCGTGCTCGGATCGCGCCTCTACGTCGGCGGGCAGTTCAACAAGATCGGCAGTGCGACGCGGGTGCGGCTCGCGGCGCTCGACGTCGGCACCGGCCAGCTGCAGTCGTGGTCGCCGTCGGCCAGCGCGACGGTCAAGTCGCTTGAGCCGACCTCTGACGGCACGCGGATCGTGATCGCCGGCGACTTCCGCACCGTGAACGGGACCAGCCGCGACTACCTCGCCTCCGTGGACGCCGGCTCCGGCGCGCTGAACGGCTGGACGCCGGCCGCGGCGTGCATCCGCGACAAGAACCCGTGCGTCCTGATCGACGTGGCCGTGGACGGATCGACGGTCTACGTCGCCGTCGCCGGGCCGGGCGGCCAGGTGATCGCGTACGACGCCGGCACCGGCTCCCGCAGGTGGCGCATCCGCGCCGACGGCGACGTCCAGGCGGTCGCCGTCCGCGACGGGAAGCTCTACGCCGGCGGCCACTTCTATCAGCGTTTCGGGAACAACCCCGACGGCAGCTTCATCGTCCGCAAGCGCCTGGCCGCAGCCGACGCGCGCACGGGCGTGGTGGACCAGAACTTCAAGCCCGACGTCGCCGGCAACCTCGGGGTGTGGGTGATCGCGCCGGACGCCGACGCGCTGCGCATCGGCGGTGACTTCACGAGCGTCAACCGCGTCAAGCAGGAGCGGTACGCCCAACTGCCCTCACGCTGACGCACTCGCGGACGCGGTCGGCTCCGAACCGGCGAGGTCCTGCCGGCCGAACGCGTCGTCGAGCGCGGCCAGCGCCCGCAGGACGCCGCCCGTCACGGGATGAGGGCTGCGACCGGCGCCTCGGCGTCCAGCGGGGCGGGCGCGGGAGCCTGGTCCCGCTCGATCGCCCGCATCCCGGGGAGGAACAGGAAGCCGATCGTGACGACGCCGCCCAGCACGCCGGCGGCGACGAGCGCGCCCCGGGCGCCGAGCAGTGCCGCGGCCGGCCCGGTGAGCGCGAAGGACACCGGCAGCAGGCCGATCGACACGAACCAGTCGTAGCTCGAGACGCGGCCGAGCAGCGCCGGCGGGACGAGACGGTGCTTGGTCGTCGACCACACGATCGTGCCGGCCGACTCGAGCGCGTTGAAGACGAAGCAGGCGGCCATGAGGTGCCACGGCAGGGTCGCGAGCCCGTAGCCGGCGACGGCGAAGGTCGCGACGGCCCAGGTCGTGTACACGAACGTCATGTGGCGGCGGGGCTGACCGCGCTGACCCATCACGAGCGATGCCGCGACGGCGCCGATCCCGCCGACGGCGAAGACCATCCCGAGGTCACCGGCGGAGCCGCCGAGGTCGTTGCGCACCACGAACGGCAGGAGTACCTCCGTCGGCCCCATGAAGAGCAGGTACGCGAAGGACGCCGCGACGAACGTCCCCCACAGCCAGACGTGCGAGCGGACGTAGGTGTACCCCTCGCGGATCTCGCGCACGGCGGACGGCGGCGGTTCGGAGTCCGCGCGCGCCGGGGCCCCTCGGCCGCGCACAGCGAGCAGGAACGCCGCCGACACCAGGAAGCTGCCGGCATCGACGAGGAACGCGCCCCCCGACCCCCAGACGGCGATGAGTGCACCGCCCAGCGCGGGGCCGCCCATGCGCAGCGCGATGGGGCGGACGAACTGCTCGAGCGCGTTGGCCTCCCCCAGGAGGTCCGCCGGCACGATGTCCGGCACGATCGCGTCGAACGCCGGGCCGAAGAACGCCGCCCCGGCGCCGTAGACGGCGGCAAGCACCGCCACGTGCCACAGCTTCAGGTGGCCCGACAGCGACAGCAGCCCGATCGCGCCCACCGCCACGCCGCGGGTGACGTCCGCGGCCAGCATGATCCGCCGGCGGTCCATCCGGTCGCTCAGGACCCCTCCGAGCAGGAGGAAGGCCACCTGCGGGACCGTCATCGCGACGCCGACGACCGACAGCGCGGTGGGGGCGTTCGAGAGTTCGTAGACCTGCCACGCGAGGGCGACGTAGAAGACTCCGTCGCCGACCAGCGACACCGTCAGGCCCGACCAGAGCAGCCGGAAGTCCCGGATCCGCAGGGGCGCCGCCATCCGGACGCCCGAGAGCATGCGCCTCATCGTCGTCCCACCCGGCCCGGATCAGAATCCCAGGGCGGTCGCGGCGCGACCGCCACAACCGAGGTAACGAGAATCGCCTCGGACGAGCCTCGGCGATTCACGGCTCAGGGCGCCGGCTGGAAGCCGAAACGGTCCGCCACCTCGGACAGCACGTCGACGAGCGCCGCGATCTCCTCGTCGGTGTTCGCAGCCGTGACCTGCACCCGGAACCCGACCTGGTGGCGCGGGACCAGCGGGTACGCGGCGAGGGTCACGTAGATGCCGCGGCCGAACAGGTACCGGCCGACCGCGTCGATGTCGTCGCCGTCCGCGAGCGGAAGCTCGATGATCGGGAAGCCGGAGGTGTTGGGGGTGAAGGCGCCGAGCGCGTGGACGCGGTCGAGCACGACCGCGGTCTTGCGGCACAGGTTCGCACGCAGGGCGTCCCCACGCAGGTCGTTGACCCGCAGGCCTTCGATGACGGTGGCGAGCGACGCGACCGGTGAGGGGCCCGAGTACAGGTACGGCGCCGCCGTCACCTTGAGGTAGTCCTTGACGACCGTCGGCAGCGCGAGGAACGCGAGCAGCGACGAGTACGCCTTCGAGAAGCCGCCGACGAGCACGACGTTGTCGTAGCGCTCCCCGCAGTGCCGCACGATGCTGTTGCCGCGGTCGCCGTAGACGCAGCTCTCCCCCGGGCTGCGCTCCCCGATCACGCCGAAGCCGTGCGCGTCGTCGACGTAGAGCAGGGCGTCGTGGCGGCGGGCCAGTGCGGCGAACGACGCGAGGTCCGGGGCGTTGCCGGTCATCGAGTTCACGCCGTCCATGCAGATCAGGCGCGGCCCCTGCCGGCTGCCCTCGAGCATGCCGGCGAGCTGCTCGAGATCGTCGTGGCGGTAGCGGAGGACCCTCGCGCCCTGGGCCGTCGCCGCGGCGCAGCCGTCGTAGATCGTCTTGTGGGCCTGCGCGTCCATGAAGACGGCGCCCTTGGCGGCGAGCGCCGGGATGACCGAGTTGTGGATGTGCGTGATCGTCGGCATGACCAACGTGTCCTCGGCGCCGAGCAGGGCGGTCAGGTCCGACTCGATCTGCTCGTAGAGGACGGGACTGCCGAGCAGCCGCGACCAGCTGGGGTGGGTGCCCCATCGCCGCAGGTACTCGGGCACCGCCGCGATGATCTCCTCGTCGAGGTCGAGCCCGAGGTAGTTGCAGGACGCGAAGTCCGCGAGCCACTGGTCCCCGACGCGGATGCGGCGCCCGTCGATCTCGTCGATGACCGCGTCCATCATCGGGTGCGTCGCGCACAGCCGGCCCAGGTCGGAGGTGGCGTGCCAGCGCCCCGCTCGCGTGGTCGGCGCCGGCGCGGGCGGACCGCCCAGCGGGAGCGGGGACTTCCGGGAGCGGACGAGCAGGTCCAACGCAGACTCCGATGATCAACCGGGGGCGGAACGGGGTGCACCGCTGCGGCGCGGCCCCTCATCGGTCGCTGCGGCGGGGACTTGAGCCGCGTCTGAAGTCCCTCGCCGAACCCCGCCCGCCCAGCCGCGCCGCCGTGCAACGCTAAACCGCGGCCCCCGGCGTCCGATGGACACCGTGATGAGGACACGTGCCTGGCAGCTCTACCTGGTCATCGGATCCGTCGGTGCCCTGGCCTACTTCTTCCTGCCCGGCGTGGCGGGGGAGGGGCTGGTCTTCAACGCCCTCGGGCTGTCCGCTGCGGCGGCGGTGCTCGTCGGGGCGCGCTGGCACCGCCCCGGTCGCTCCGTCGCGTGGTGCCTGTTCGCGGCGAGCCAGGTGCTCTTCGTCATCGGCGACCTGCTGTACTACACGTTCGACTTCCCGTTCCCGTCACTCGGTGACGTCTTCTACCTCGGCACCTATCCGCTCCTGATCGCGGGGCTGCTGATCCTCGTCCGCGGCCGCAGCCCGGGCGGGGACGGGGCCGCGCTGACCGATGCGCTGATCATCTCCACCGGGATGGGCCTGCTCGGCTGGCTGTTCCTGATCGTGCCGTACTTCCGGGATGCGTCCCTGGGCGAACTGGAGCGCGTGGCGTCGATCGCCTACCCGATCATGGACGTGCTCGTCCTGGCGGTGTTCGCCCGGCTCGCCGTCGGCGGCGGCAGGCGGGGAACGGCGTTCTGGCTGTTCGGCCTGTCCATCGCGTGCCTCCTCGTGACCGACGTCATCTACGGACTCAGCCAGCTCACCGGGGGCTACGACCTCGGCGGCCACCTCGACGCCGGGTGGATCGCGTACTACCTCCTGCTGGGCGCCGCCGCCCTGCACCCGTCGATGCGGGCGCTCTCCGAACCGAGCCCGCAGCATGGGCGCAGGTTGACGGTCAGGCGGCTCGCGGTCCTCGCCTGCGCGTCGCTGGTCGCGCCCGCGGTCGAGGCGTTCGTCAGCGTCCGCGACTCCTCCCCCGACGGCGTCCTCGTCGCCCTCGCGTCCGCGGCGCTGTTCCTGCTGGTGCTCGCGCGGACCGGCGGGCTGCTGCGGAACCTCCGGACGGCGGTGGAACGCAAGGAGCGCGCGGTCACGCAGGAGACGACGCTGCGGCGGGCGGCGGCGGGGCTCGTGGCCGCCGTGGACCGCCAAGCGATCGCGGCGGTCGTCGAGGAGGCCGCGCGTGCTCTCCTGGCGGACCTGGAGGGCACCGGCGTACGCGCCAGCCTGGCGCCGCCGGAGTTCTCCGGCGCGCTGCCCGGTGCAGCGCTTGAATCGCTGCGCATGTTCGCGCCCGTCACCCTCGGGGGCGACGAGGCCTCCGCGGTCGCGGCGGCCTTCGCGCTGACCGACGGCGCCGAGGTCGTGACTCTCGTTCCCGTGCGGGTCCAGGGCACGCTCGGGGGTCTGGTCGCCGCCGCCTCGAGCGCCCCCCTGACGGGGCCGGTCCTCGAAGCGCTCGGGTCCCTCGCCGCCCAGGCGGCCCTCGCCGCGGACGCGGCCGTGCTCTCGGAGGACCTCCAGCGCCGTCGCAGTGAAGAGCGTCTGGGAGCGCTGGTGCTGAACTCGTCCGACGTGATCGCCGTGCTGGCCCCCGACCTCACCGTCCGCTACGTCACGCCGTCGGTGCTGCGGGTGCTCGGACACGAGCCGGCGGCGGTCGCCGGCGGCACCCCCGCACGGCTGTGGCATTCCGACGACGTCGGCAAGGGCATGGCCTTCCTGATCGAGGCCGCAGGCCGACCCGGCGTCGGGCCACCGGCCGAGTGGCGGGTCGCCCGCCCGGACGGCTCCCTGGTCGACGTGGAAGTGGTCGCCAACAACCTGTTCGACGACGACAACGTGCGCGGGATGGTCCTCACCCTGCGCGACGTGAGCGAGCGCAAGGCCTTCGAGAGCCAGCTCACTCACCAGGCGTTCCACGACGCGCTCACGGGCCTCGCGAATCGGCCGCTGTTCACCGACCGGGCACAGCACGCGCTCACCGTGGGCCACCGGTCCGGCGGCGCCGTCGCCGTGCTCTTCTGCGACCTCGACGAGTTCAAGACGGTCAACGACTCGCTCGGCCACGCCGCCGGGGACGACCTCCTGCGCATCGTGGCCGGCAGGCTCCAGGCCTGCATACGGCCGGGTGACACGGCCGCCCGGCTCGGCGGCGACGAGTTCGCCGTGCTGCTCGAGGACGTCGACGCCGGCGGGGCGCAAGAGGTCGCCGACCGCATCATCGCTGCCCTGCAGGTTCCCACCGCGCTCGCCGGCCGGGAACTGCCCGTCCACGCCAGCATCGGCATCGCCCTCAGCGCGGCGTGCGACCTCACCGCCGACGAGCTGCTGCGCAACGCCGACGTCGCGATGTACGCGGCGAAAGCCGAGGGGAAGGGCCGCCACGCGACCTTCCGGGCCAGCATGCACACCGCGCTGCTCGACCGCCTGGAGATGCGGGCCGACCTCCAGCACGCGCTCACCTCTGGGGGCCTGCGGCTGCACTACCAACCCATCGTCGAACTCGCCACGGGCCGCGTCGCCGGGCTCGAGGCGCTGGCCAGGTGGGAGCACCCCCGCCACGGTCTGATAAACCCCGACGACTTCATCCCGCTGGCAGAGGAGACCGGGCTCATCCTGCCGCTCGGCCGCTGGGTTCTTGAGCAGGCGTGCGCATCGACGCGGCGCTGGCAGCAGGACCACGCCGGCTTCGCGGGGCTGACGGTCAACGTCAACCTCTCGGCGGTGCAGCTGCAGCAGCCGGGATTCGCCCGCGAGGTCAAGGCCGTCCTGGACCGGACCGGCCTCGATCCGCGCGACCTCACCCTGGAGATCACCGAGACCGTGCTCATGGAGAACATGGCGGGCAGCGTGGGCCAGCTGGCCGAGGTCCGGCGCCTGGGCGTGCGCGTCGCCATCGACGACTTCGGGACCGGCTACTCGTCCTTCAGCTACCTGCGGCAGCTGCCGGTCGACACGCTGAAGATCGCGAAGGAGTTCGTGGACGGGCTGTCCCGCCGGACCGAGGACGAGGTGCTGAGCCGCGCGATGGTCGAGGTGGCGGCCAACCTGGGGCTCGACACGGTGGCCGAGGGCATCGAGATGGCGGAGCAGGCGGACCTGCTGCGCGCGATGGGCTGTCTTTACGGGCAGGGCTACCGCTTCTCACGGCCGCTGGTCCCCGACGACGTCGATGCGCTGCTGTCGCTCGGGCCCTTCGCGTCCCTGCCCCAATCCGCGCCGGCCGCTCGCTCCGCCGCCGCGGCCTAGCGGACGGCGAGGATTAGCGGACCAGACTGGTGGTATAGGCTGGCCGCAAACCCCGACCACTGGAGATCCCGTGCTGCGGACCATCATCATCATCGTCATTGTGCTGCTCATCCTCGGTGCGATCGGCGGCTTCTTCCGCGGCCGCCGCTGACGCTTCGCAGGACCGCCTCCCTCCGCGCCCTAGTAGGATCTGCTCACCGGGGCCGGCGGTCGCCGTGCCCGTGAACGGATGGGAGGCTGCGGTGGCCGAGGAGCGACGCACGCAGTGGGACGAGGTCGGCGAGTCGTTCGCCCAGCTCGGCCGGCGGATGCGGGAGCGCTACGAAGGGCAGCCGGCCGGCGGAAGCGAAGACGACAGCCGGGCCGTGGAGGACGCGCTGCGGACGATGCGCGAGGCGCTCGACCGTGCCGTGACCGCGCTGGGCGACACGGTCCGCGACCCGGGCTTCCGCGAGGACGCCAAGCGCGCGACGCGGACCCTGGGCGAGGCGCTCTCCGCGAGCCTGGCGGAGGTCGGGGACGAGTTGCGCGACCGGTTCGGCCGGCGCGGTCAGGGACCGCCCGCCAGCCGTCCCGGCGCGTGATCCGTGCATCGCCGAACCTGAGGCGACTTTCGTGACCGCGGTGGTGGCCGCGCAGCGACCGCCATGGAGATGCTGAGGTGCCGGCCGCGGAGATCCCCGCCGAGACCATCCGTCGCGCACCGAAGGTGGTCCTGCACGACCACCTGGACGGGGGGCTCCGCCCGCCGACCGTCATCGAACTCGCCCGCGAGGCGGGCTACGACGGCCTTCCGACCGCCGACGCCGACGACCTCGGCCGGTGGTTCACGCGGGGCGCCAACCGCCGTCGCCTCGAGCTCTACCTCGAGACCTTCGCGCACACCGTCGCCGTGATGCAGACCCCCGAGGCGTTGACGCGGGTCGCGGCCGAGGCGGCCGAGGACCTCGCCGCCGACGGCGTCGTCTACGCCGAGATCCGCTTCGCTCCGGAGCTGCACACCGAGCGCGGTCTGTCGCTGGACCACGTCGTCGAGGCCGTCCTCGCGGGATTCCGACTGGCCGCAGCGCGCACCGGCATCGTGGTCGGCACGCTTCTCACCGCCATGCGCACGGCCGCGCGGTCGTTGGAGATCGCCGAGCTCGCGGTGCGCCACCGCGACTCCGGTGTGGTCGGGTTCGACATCGCCGGCGCCGAGGCGGGGTATCCCCCGACGCGGCACCTCGACGCGTTCCAGCTCATCGAGCGGGAGAACTTCCACATCACGATCCACGCGGGCGAGAGCTTCGGGCTGCCGTCGATCTGGCAGGCCCTGCAGTGGTGCGGCGCCGAGCGGCTCGGTCACGGCGTCCGCATCGTCGACGACATCACGGTCGAGCCGGGCGGCGACGTCCGGCTCGGCCGCCTCGCCGGCCTGGTCCGCGACCGTCGCATCCCCCTCGAGATGTGTCCCACGTCGAACGTCCACACGGGCGCGGCGCCGTCGCTCGAGCGGCATCCCGTCGACCTGCTCCGCCGCCTGCGGTTCCGCGTCACGGTCAACACCGACAACCGGCTGATGAGCAACGTCACGATGTCCTCGGAGTTCGCCGCGCTCTCGGAGGCGTTCGGCTTCGGCCTCGACGAGATGCAGTGGCTCACGCTCAACGCGATCAAGAGCGCCTTCTGGCCCTTCGACGAGCGTCTCCGCCTCATCAACGACGTCATCAAGCCCGGGTACGCCGCACTGGTCCGCTGAGCCGCGGGCGGCGGCTCGGGCCGGCGGCGATCAGGAGCCCTGCAACGCGGCGCCGACGAGCAGTCGCACGGCCGACGGCAGCTGCCGGGCTGCGATGAGGTCGCCGACATCGAGGCGCAGCAGGTGGCCGCCGGAACCCGCCAGCAGGACGGCCACGGCTCCCCGTGCGGGCCGCAGCCCGTCCCACTCCGTGTCCTCGTCGGTGAACAGATGGACCGTCTCGCCCTCCACGGCCGGTCGCAGGACCGCCGGCGGGTACTCCGCAGGCGGCCCGTCGCGGCCCGGCACCGGACCCCGTGGTGGCGCCTCGGCCCAGCAGTGGACCGTCTGCACCCCTCCGGGCGCAGACGGCGGTCCCACGTCCACCCGGAGGACCGCCCAGGCCTCGACCGGCAGCGCGGCGGAGACCACCTCGGCGATGCCGGCGAGCCGCTGGGCGGGGGTCTCGTCCGTGCCCTCGTCGAGGCGCTCGATGCAGTGTTCCAACAGCAGCTGCAGGTCGACGACCGAGCGGTCCCGGTGCGAGCGGCGCTGCCCGGGCTCACTCGCGGGGTGGCTCGCCAGGGTCGACCCGACCACAACGCTGCCCTCCCGGGTGTGCTTCGCCCGGTACTGGGCCGCGTCGGCGGCCCGCAGGAGCGCGGCCGGTTGGAGACGCCCCGCCTCGGTGGACACGACCCCGCACGAGATGGTGATCGGGTGCCGCTGGGTCCGGGCGAGCCGGTCGACCGCCATCTGCGCCACGCGACGGGCGACGTCGGGGCCGTGGCCGTCCAGCAGGATGGCGAACTCGTCACCGCCCAGCCGGCACGCCACGGCGCCGTGGGCCGTGGCGGCAGCGGTGCGCAGGGCGTCCGCGACATGGACGAGCATCCGGTCGCCGGCCTCGTGACCGTAGGAGTCGTTCACGTCCTTGAGGTTGTCGACGTCGCAGACGACGAGGGACACCGGCCGCGCCCGCTCGTCCTCGTGCGCCGTATCCGCGAGCGCGTCGGAGAGCCGTTCCTCGAAGCCCCGCCGGTTCAGCAGGCCGGTCAGGCCGTCGTCGTAGGCATAGCCCGCGAGTCGCGTCATGTACTCGGCTTCGGTGACCCCGGCCGCGACGTGCTCTGCGACCGCGCCGAGGAGCCCCAGGTCGTCGCCCGTGAACCGCCTCGCCCCGGGAGCCGTGCTGACCCAGAGCTCCCCCCAGGCCTGGTCGCCCACCACGATTGGCATCGAGGCGGCCGACTCCCTGCCGAGCCGGGTGAGCGCGGCCCGGTCCTCCGGGCTGGTCGAGGGGTCGTCGACGGAGAACAGCCGCGGTTCGGCCGCCTTCAGCGCGGCGGCCACGTTGGGGTACTCGCTCAGGAGGTGCCGTTCGTCGGCCGGCCGGTGCTCCTCGGACGGGTCGATCTCACCCACGTTGACGATGGTCTGGAGTTCGTCGCGTTCTGGATCGAGCCGGCTGATGGACACCGACGAAGCGCCCAGCGCCCGACAGGCCTCCTCGGCGGTCAGCGCCAGGAAGTCCTCGAACTGACGGCTGGCCGCGACCGCCGCCGCGATGGTCATGAGCGAGCGCAGCTGCCCTCCGACGCGGGACTCCAGAATGCTGCCCTCCATCTCCGGGGGATCCGGCATGCTCGCGTCGGAGCTCATCGCCCCGCCCTGGTCGTGCACCGGTCCCGATCCTGTCGACGTCGTGGCTGTCCCGCCCGGGCGCGCGGCGGTGGCCGGCGGCCGGCGTCGTTCCATGCCACCGCGGCCTGGCATCGGCCGTTCCGGCCTCCCCGTGGGACATCGTGCCCGTTCGCGCCGGGCACGCGCATGGCCACGATTGATGAAGATGACGCGTCCGCGGACGGATGCCCGGGGTTCGACCACAGGCCGAAGGGATACAACCGCTCCCGACGCGGCGTCGCACAGGAGGACACATGCAGATCGAGCGGAGGGCGATCGTCCGGCTCCTCAAGGAGGACGGGCACCCGGACCGCGCCGAGGCCGCGGAGCGCGACCTGCCGGAGCGGCTCGACCACGAACGGGACGCCGCACTGCTCGAGGCGTACGGCCTCGACCCGCAGAGCGTGCTGCTGCGCTTCACCAGGGGGCGGGGGACGCTCGGCATGTGACCGCCCACGGCGCCTCATCGTGCGACCTGGTGACTGGACGCCGGAGAGCCGTCCCGGACCTCCGCCCGGCGGAGCTTCGCCCCGAAGGACGCGCCCCCCGTCTCGTCTCGCTCGTACCACAGGTGGCCGCCCTGGGCCTCGATGAGCTGGCGGGCGATCGCCAGCCCGAGGCCGGTGCCCTGCGCGGTGCGCGACATCCCCTTGCTGGCCTGGCTGAACTTCTCGAAGAGCCGGGGAACGAAGTCCTCCGGGACGCCAGGGCCGCGGTCGCGGACGCGGATCTCCACCCACCCGTCGGCGGCCGTCACGTCGACCCGCACGGGCGGCGCCCCGTACTTCAGGGCATTGGACAGGTAGTTCGTCAAGACCTGGACGAGCCGATCGTTGTCAGCCCACACGTGCAGGTCGCCCGGGCACGACCACTCGATGCTGCCCGCGGGCAGCGCGGTCCCGCTGACGACCCGGACGGCTTCTTCGATGGCCGCGCACACCCGGACCGGGCGAAGTTCCAGCTCCAGTGCGCCCGCCTGCGCCGACGACAGCGTCAACAGGTCCTCGACCAGCGCCTGGAGCCGCTTGCCGTGGCGGCTGATCCACTGGACCGACTCGAGCTTGCGCCCGTCGGGGACGGCGTCCCAACGTTCGCTGAGCATCGTCGCGTAGCCGACGATCGTGGTCAGCGGTGTCCGCAGCTCGTGGTTCGTCATCGCGAGAAAGTCGTCCTTGACCTCGTTCGCGGCGGCGAGCCGCCGGTTCGTGGCTGCGAGCTCGGCTGCGTAGCGCTCGGTGGACGCGGTCGCGCGTTCGAGTTCCTCCCGGTCGCGCACCAGGCTCGACGCCATCCCCCCGGCGACCCACGCGATGATAACGCCGATGCCCATGCGGAACGAGATCGACGTCGCCAGGAAGTTGTTCCCGTACTGGACCATGCCGAACAGCTCGCGGAGCACGTACAGACCGGTGGCGACCGCCATGATCCCCAGGGCGCCCCGCAACTGGAAGCGGGTCGCGCCCTCAAGCGGCAAGACGTAGACCAGCGCCCACATCGCGGTGTCGGCGTCGAAGGTGTAGACGAACACCAGGCCCATCACCACGACGAGGTCGAGCACGAGGGATCCCAGGGACAGCCGGCGTGCGCTGACAGGGGTGGCCGTGCGGCGGATGAGGGCCCAGAGCGCGACGTTGCCCGCTGCCATCAGACCGACGAGGCCGAGTGCGGCTTGGAACAGTCCCGGCGGGTACGACTGGTAGTAGGTGAGAACCTGGAGCAGGCCGAAGGGTACGGCGGCCCACCGGATGCGCACGAGCGTCCGCTCCGGCCGCAGGGCGCGGACCAGCAGCGTCGCCGAGGCCTCCCGGGGTGTCGGGCGCCGCTCCGCCGGGGCCTCGACGGGATCGTCTCTCGGTCTCAGTCTCACACCCTCAGTCTCACACCTGCCCTGAACTCCCCGGCGAGCCCCGACCCTGGCTGGGGTCCGACGTCGTGAACCTGAGTGTGGGGATCGTCGGAGGCGGATGCAACGCGGCCGGGGCCCGCGGTGGCCGCCTCCCGTCCGAGACGGTACGTTGCGCTTCTCATCCGCTCGCGCCGTCAAGGGAGACACCGTGACCACCGAGACCCCGCTGCACCTGTCGGACGACGACATCGAGACCGTGCCCATGACGGCAACCGATCCCATCAAGGCGAGCGACAACCTCGCCGACGCCGACGGCGCGGACGCCGACGGATCCGACGGATCCGACGGATCCGACGGGGACGGCTCGGACGCCGACGGCTCCGACGGCGACGCGACCGACACTACCGACGGCGACGCCACCGACGGCGACGCGACCGACGGCGACGCGACCGAGACCTAGAGACCTGGGTCACCAGCGCTCCGCTCCCAAGCTCGCGTCGCTTCTTGAGTGACCCAGCCCCCTGGCGCC
>JACCXR010000075.1 GCA_013696915.1 Euzebyaceae bacterium | reverse complement strand
TCGAGACGGCGGAGGCCGGTCACCAGGGCGTAGCCGGTGACCGCCACGAACGCGAGCCACCCCAGCGCGAGCAGCAGCCCGCCGTTCTGCAGCATCTGCAGCGGCACGTCGTGCGGGTTGTCGACGCTGCGCTCCAGACCGGAGACGGCCGCGAGCCGGCCCGAGCGGAACGCGAAGAACCAGTCGCCGAACGTGTCCAGGCCATAGCCGAGCACGGGGCGCTGCCGCCACATCACGAGCGCGGTCTCCCACTTCGGCACGCGGGTCTCCAGGCTGCGGGCGGCGGTCGCCCGGATCGCCCCGAGGGGGCCGGCTCCCGAGAAGAAGGCGCCGAGGAACAACGCGCCCAGCGCGACGCCTCCGGCGATGAGCGGGCTCCGCATCCGCCGGAGGCGCTCGCCTGCGGTGGAGTAAAGCCACACGGACAGGACGAACGCCGTGCCCACGGCGGCCACCGCCGGACCCTGGATCGACTCGGAGGCGTACGAGGCCCACAGCGCGCACACGGCGCCGACGGCGCACGCGGCCCTCCAGCCGGTGGCCCACGACCTCGTCAGCCCGCCCCACACGAACAGGGGAACGCAGATGCCCAGCCACGCCGAGAAGAAGTTCGCGTTGCCGAACGTCGAGAAGACCGGCGGCCCCCCTTCGACCGTCCGCCAGTCGAACGGGTCGGTTCCGCCCGCCTGCAGCAGCCCGTAGAGCGTCACGGGCACCGCGGCGAGCATGAGCGCCTTGGCGATCGGCGCCGGCGAGGCGCCCGTGTAGAGCCGCAGCACCGCCCCGAACAGCACGACGTACGTCAGGTACATCCCGAGCCCGGTGTGGCGGCCCGGGAGCCCGACGACGCTGCGCCAGAACGTGTCCGACACCGCGGTCGAGACGGCCAGCCCGACCACGAACAGCCCGACGCCGTACCACAGCCGCGTGGCGGGCAGCAGCAGCCGTCGGGTGCGGGACACGCGCACGGCCGACAGCGTGACGATCGCCAGGGCGCCGACGATGATCACGGTCGCCTTGAACGTGTTGAACACGTCGTAGGAGGCGCGCCAGAAGCCGACGGCCGAGACGACCAGCACCGCGGAGAGCACGAGCCGCTGGCGCGACAGGGTGCGGGAGACGAAGTCCATACGGGGAGCGATCCTACCGGTCGGGCGGGGACGGCCGGGGGGCAACGGCGGAGGGCCCCGGCGGTCGCCGGGGCCCTCCTGTGGTGCGGTGCGGCGCTGCGCTACCTGATCGCGTCGCTCCAGGAGCCGAAGGTCGACCGCCCGGACGTGCGGCCGAGCGCCTTGGCCGGGGGCTCCGGCAGCTCGGGGAGCTCGTCGCTGAGCTGACCGCGGACGGCGCCCGCGGGGAACTCCTCGTTGTGGACGTTCACGTAGTAGTCCTCGGGGTTGTCGATGATCTCGGAGAACTGGTCCTCGGAGGCATCTCCCGTCAGGGCGAGCTCGTCGACGCAGCCGAAGGAGAAGCCGACGCCGGCTCCGAACGGGTCGACCGGTGCCGTGAGGCCGACCACGATCGGCCCGGCCTCTTCAGGTCCGCCCTCGTGGATGTGGGCGCCGGTCGCGGGCAGCTCGATGCCCTCGACGCCCATGCTGAAGCACAGCAGCTCGATGTCGCCGTCGGTGAACAGGCCGACCGAGCCTCCGCCGGCGCCGTCGAGGTCGCCGGGGCCGGGGACCTCGGCCGCGCCCGTGAGCAGCACGTCGAGCGTCGTATCGCCAACGCCGTAGGGGAGCACCTGCCCGCGGATCGCGCCGTCGGGGAACTCCTCGGTGTGGATGTTGAAGTAGTACTCCAGCGGGTTGTCGGCGATGTCGTCCAGCAGGTCCTGGTCGACGTCCTCGACGCAGCCGGACACGAAGTTTAACGTGAGCTCGCCATCCGGGACGGAGAAGGTGGAAATCTCCGTGGGCGGCTCCAGCGGGATCACGACGGGACCGGCCGTGTCGGCCTCGCCCTCGTGGACGTGGAACCCGGTCGGTGTCGCGGAGAGGCCTTCCGCGAAGCCGCCGTAGCAGAACCGTCCGTCGCCGGTCGGTGTGCCGTAGGCCACGCCGAAGGCGTTCGGATCGGCCGGGAACGGATCGCCGTTGTCGTCGACCTCGTTCTGGCCGAACAGGGCACCGACGAAGTCGGCGCCCCAGTCCTTGGTGGCGGAGTCGATGGCGGGCACGTCGTCGCGGAGCTCCACGCCGAGGACCGAGCCCTCCGGGTCCTCGCCGGTGGTGCAGGACTCGCCCTCAGGCACGACGCAGGCCGCGATGAAGTTCCGTCCCGGGAAGACCGTGCTGTAGGTGAACCGGGCGGTGCCGCTCTCGTCGGTCAGGACGGTCGCGGACTCGAACAGGAACCGGGCGGTCTGGGTCTCCGAGACCATGAACTCGTCGTAGACCTCGAACAGCACGGTGGACGACTCGACGGGCGTGCCGCCGTTGTCGGTCACCGTCGCCGTGACGGTGTGGGACTCGCCGACCAGGTTGGTCGCCGACTCGGGGGTCAGCTCGAGGTTGCACGCCTCACCCGAGGCGGTGGCGGCCATGCGGATCTCCTCCTCCACCTCCGGGGTGATGGCCTCGAAGCCACCGGCGAGGTGCACGAAGTTCAGAGCGCAGGCCTGGTCGCCCACGAAGGCCTCGACCGGGTTGGCCGGGCCGTCGAGCTGCGTGGCCGTCGCCGTCAACAGCAGCGGCGAACGCTCGGCGCCGGCGTGCGGGCCGATGGTCAGCGCGTCGGGGAACTGGTCGCCGCGCGAGAAGTTCAGGTGCTGCTCGCCCCACCCGAGATTGTCCTGAGCGTAGGTGGCCACGGCGATGGCGGTGGTGACACGGTCGCCGCCGGGCTCGCGCAGCCGGGTGACGTCGATGCCGAGGTCGCGGATGTCCTGCTCGACCTGGTCGCTCAGGGCCACGGTGCCGCCCGGGA
>JACCXR010000394.1 GCA_013696915.1 Euzebyaceae bacterium | reverse complement strand
TGCCGGCAAGGCGCGACTCGAGGTCACCGTGAAGCCGTTCGAGGCGATGCCCGCGTCCACCCGCCGGGGGGTCGGGGCCGAGGCCGGGCGGGTGGCGGCCGTCCGCGGCGTGGATGACGTCCGCGTCCGCTACGAGGACCTCTGAGGCGCTCCACCGGTCGTGCGGCGTCCCGTGTCAGTGGGGTGGTGTACATCTGCGCTTTGACAGAGCGGTGATGCACACCAGCGCCCGCGCGGCGGCTGGAGACGACTTCCCGCCCCGCACCCGGAACGACGGGCGGCGTCATGGATCGCGGAGCGAGGCGAAGAACTTCTCGAGGCGTTCGAGGGAGTCCACGTCGAAGCCGGCGGGCGCGCGGCGGGAGCCTCGGCGGCCGAGTCGGTAGGCCACCGCCACGACGGCCTCCTCTGGCGGCTCGATCGGACGCGCTCGATGTCACCGGCAAGTGTATCCGTGCTACACTGCCTCACATGGCCATGCGGAACATCACGCTTACGATGCCGGAGGAACTCGTGCGGCGCGCGAAGATCGCCGCCGCGGAGCGGGACACCTCGGTGTCGGCGCTGGTCGCGGAGTACTTCGGGGCGCTGGTGCAGCAGGAGGACGGCTACGACCTCATGTGGGCCGAGGAGGAGCGCTTGATGCAGGAGGGGCTCCCCATGCGGGTCGGGGAAATCACCTGGTCCCGGGCCGACCTCCATGAGCGCTGAGCGCGGACTGGCGTTCGTGGACACCAACGTCCTGCTCTACGCGTACGACCGCTCCGCCGGGGAGCGGCACGGGCGGGCCGCCGCACTCGTCGCCGGGCTCGGTGGGCGGCGGCAGGGCGCGGTCAGCGTTCAGGTGTTCCAGGAGTTCTATGTGAACGCGACCCGGAAGATCGCCGAGCCGCTCGACCACGACACCGCCCTCGGGCGCCTGCGTGCGCTCGGCCACTGGCGTGTGCACGCGCCGCGAGCCCAAGACGTCATCGCGGCCGCCGAGCTGGCTCGCGCGGCACAGCTGTCGTTCTGGGATGCCATGGTCCTGCGCAGCGCGGAGGCTCTGGGCTGCGCCATCCTCTGGTCGGAGGACCTCAACGACGGCCAACGCGTCGGTGGGGTCACCGTCCGCAACCCGTTTGGTGACGGTGGCGGAACGTGACCTCGGGTCGGTCATGACCTCGGGACACCGGTTCGCGAATGGCGTCCCGGCGAGTGACGAGTCGAGTTTCCCGACGGTCACGGTGCGACGACGTCAGCAACCGCACAGCATCGACGCACTCGAGCAATTCGGCCCGCGAGCGAGAACTGGGCGGCAGACATCGCCAGATCGCTCGGGTGGTCCAAGAGGTGTCGCCCGCCAGGAGCATGGGACCACTTGTAGGGGGTTTCGCCACGAGCATGGGACCACCTTGTCGCCAGTGATGGGACCGGGTGGGGTTGCGGGGTTTTCGGTCGTCTGAACGGTTCAGTTCGCGTCCTACCAGCCCCCGCCAATGGTGAACATGCCACCTACAACTCGTCGGGCCGGGGCGAACGGCGCGCTAGCTAGTTAGTCGACGGCCGTCGCCTCGAGTTCCACCATCAGTTCGGGGAAGGCAAGGCGGCTGACGCCCAGCAGCGTTCCCGGTGGCCGAACGCCTGCCGACGCCAACCGTTCGGCCATTGAAGCCCGATCCCACCCGCCGCCTCGGGGGCCGGTGGCCTTCGGTTCGCGGCGTGGGCGACGTCCGCGGTGCGCTACGAGGACTCCTCGTGAATCGCCCAGGCGCGTCCGAAGCGGATGCTGGTGACATGTGGGTTGGGTGGTGTCCGGCGGTCTGACAGAGTGGTGATGGGCACCACCGCGCGCTCAGTAGCACGGCGGCCCGCGGGGCGGCGTCAGCGATCGCGGAGCGAGGCGAAGAACCTCTCGAGGCGTTCGAGGGCGTCCACGTCGAAGCCGGTGGGCGCGCGGCGGGAGCCTCGGCGGCCGAGCCGGTAGGCCACCAGCGCCACGACGGCGAGCAGACCGAGCAGGGCGCGCGGGTCCCGGAGCCGCTCGGCGAGGATGCGACCGGCGAGCGGCAGGACGTCCAGGCCCCCGTCGTCGTCGGTGTCAGCGGCGGCCGGCGACGGCTGCCACGGCGGTCGGCCGGACGGCCCGCGCGCCGCCGGGTGCGAGATCCCCTGCCC
>JACCXR010000384.1 GCA_013696915.1 Euzebyaceae bacterium | reverse complement strand
AATTGATCGCGATGTCGACCTCGCAGCCTTCGTCGGCATCTGCGGCGGCCAAGCTCACGAAGGCCTCGCGCTCGCGGCGCACCGTGAGCCCCTCTGCGGAAGGTGCACGCTCGAGCGCGTCGGCGAGCCGTTGCACCGCGGCGCGGTCGTCGGGTGAGCCGAAGCAGTCCAGGTCTCGGGTGGACGGGGCGAGGAGGTCGTGCGCGGCCAGCCCAGCACCACGACGAGCGCGAATCCGCACGCTGGGGCAGCCACGCGACCAGCGCGGCCAAGCGCTCTTGCAGAGCGCTGAGGGCCACTACCGGATTTGCCTATCGGCCTATCGGCCTAACAGCAGGCACGGTCTCGCCAGTCGCGGAACGTCACGCAGCCGATGCCAGGCGGCCCAAGCAAGATCCGCCGGAACCGCACCGCGCTCGAGAGTCGGGTTGGGCCGCCGCCCTACGGTGGCGGGTCCGGCGCGACCGGCGGGCGCTGCACGAAGCGCACGTCGAGGCGGCCGTCGTCGAGGGCCGCGCCGGCGACGTCGCAGCGCTGGAGGGCGGTCGGGAGGAGGATGCTCCGCGTGTAGGCGCCGACCTTGACGTAGAGCTCGTCACCGCGCCGGAATGCGTCGACCGCCGGCTTGTCCGCGAAGGGCAGAGCCACGCTGAGGGTCCAGCCGCCCTCCTCGCGGGTGAAGCGCAGCGGCTCGCCGCGGTGGAGGACCTCGTGGCCGGTGGCGTCGCCGTAGACGGCGGCTCCGAGCCGCTCCAGCGCGGCCACCCCGACCATCTCGTCGTCGAACAGCGGGGCGGTGAGGATCGGGACGGGCGCGAACTGCTCGCGGATGGCCAGCAGATGGGTCGCCTGCACCTGCTTCCACCGGGCGAACCAGGCGTCGGTCACGGCGTCGGGCAACAGGCGGTTCACGACGACGGCGTCGACGTGGTAGCCGAACAGGCTGAGGTAGGTGTAGGTGCGCCGCGCCTCCGCCACGACCATCTTCTCGGGATTCACGACCAGCCGGACGCTCGTGCGCTCACCGTCGGCGAGGACCGCCCGGACCGCCTCAAGGCTGCGGTAGAGGCCGTCGACCGCGCCCAGGACGCGGTCGGCGGGCAGCGGCATCGTGGTCATCCGGCCGAGGACCGGACGGACGGCCCGCGCGATCCTGCGCTCGACGGGGAAGATCCGCTCGATGTACCACCCGAGCGCGTCGGGCAGGCTGAGCAGGCGCAGCGTCTCGGCGGTCGGTGCGCAGTCGACGACCAGCAGGTCGTGCAGTCCGGCGTCGACGTGGCGTTTGACGTCGACGAGGCTGAAGACCTCCTCCAGGCCCGGCAGCACCGACAGCTCCTCGGCCTCCACCTCACCGACCCCGCCCCACTGCATGAGCGCGACGAGGTAGGTCTGGATTTCGCGCCAGTGCTCCTCGAGGCGCTCCTGCGCGTCGATCTGCTGGGCCTCGAGACACTCCGCGACAGGCGTCGGACGGGCGCCCACGGGCACGTCGAAGGAGTCGGCGAGCGAGTGCGCCGCGTCGGTCGACAGGATCAGCGTCCGCGCGCCCGACGCGGCGGCCCGCAGGGCGGTGGCGGCGGCGACGGACGTCTTGCCGACCCCGCCCTTGCCGGTGAACAGCAGGACTCGCACGCGTTCAGGTGCCCGACTCGACGCGGCGCTTCATGCCTGTCAGCGCGGTGTCGGCGATGCGCCTGGCGATCTGGCGACGGACGAGGCCGGGCAGCGTGATGGCCGGTTCGATCGCCAGCTCGTAGGTCACCAGCGTCGTCCCGTCGCCCCGGTCCGACAGCACGTAGGCGCCGTCGTTGCGCCGGACCTTGTCGCCCTCGACCAGCGACCAGCGCATCTCGGTGTCGCCGTAGCGGTACCCCAGCACGTACGTCGCGGCGAAGCCCTTGGCGCTGACGACGAACCGGACCCTGGTGCCCCAGCCGTCGTCGTCGGTCTCGAGGATCTCGACCTCGCGGACCTCGTCCTGCCACTCCGGGTAGGCGTCGAAGTCGGCGATCACGTCCATGATCGCGTCGGGGTCGGCGGACACGACGATGTTGTCGCGCACGGTGTCGCTCACGTGGGCTCCCGGGGTCGGCGGGCCGTCATCCTAGGTCGCCGCCGGCGGGCCCGGCGCTGCCGACGAGCACGACGGCGCCGGCCACCATGAAGAGCGCGGTGACGGCGATGACCATCCAGAGCAGGGTCCTGCCGGCGAGCAGCTCGGGTCGTCCGCGCTCCAGGTTGCGGACGTCCAGGAGCGTGGCGCCCCACACCGCTGCGGCGCCGAGCAGGAGCGGCGCCGCCACGAGGACGGCGGGGCCGCCCTGGGTCGCGACCGCGACACCGCCGAGCAGCCACAGGACGTAGAGCAGTGCCCGGGCCGTCCCCGACGCGCCTGCCCCGGCGAGCAGGTGGCCCCCACCGGGGAGCACGGATGACAACGCCAGCGCGGCGCCCCAGTTGACCGGCGGGGTGTCGGGCGCCGTCTGGTACCGGGCCGCCATCGGGGTGCCGCACACCTCGCAGCGCGACGCGTGCAGGGGGTTGTAGCGGCCGCACGTGACGCACGCCCACTCGATGTCCTCGCCGCTGCGGCGGAAACCGGTCGCCGGGTCGCCGGTCGCCACGTCGTCCGCCGGAGAGGGGGCGGGCTGCCGGGGGGAGCCGGCACCGGGCCCGGGGCGCCCGGCGTCGTCCGGAGGACGGCCGGCACCGGGCCGGAGGGAGCCGGCGCCGGGCCGGGGGG
>JACCXR010000348.1 GCA_013696915.1 Euzebyaceae bacterium | reverse complement strand
GACTCACTCCGAGGCGTTGCGCCGCGCGGAGCGCGCCGATGCCGAACGGCTCGAATTTGTCCGGGGTCCAGTCGACCACGTAGATGGTCAGCTTGGCGATGTCGTCGAAGCTGCCTCCGACGGCCTTGAGGGCAGTCGCAATGTTCGAGTAGGCCTGCTCGATCTGCGCAGCGAGGTCGCCCTCGCCGACGGCCTCTCCGTCGGCGTTCGAGTTGTGCGCCGGAGACGACCGGCTGCCGCCCGGTCAAGCTGGCAGCGGCAGCCTGCGCCGAACGATCCCCATCTGCAGAGATCGGCCTTCCTCGCGCAGCCACTCAACGTAGAGGGCCAACGCCTCCTCAGCATTCGCGGTGGCATCCTCGAGGCTGTCGCCCTGCGTGTGCAGCCCTGGCAGCTCTGGCGCATATGCGTGATAGCCGCCCTCAACCTGCGGCTCGAAGGCGAACTCCACGTCGCGGGCAGACTCCATGCTGTCCAGCATATTCGGCTCGGCGGCGCTCACGACCGGCGATCAGGCCATCGGAGCTATCGAGCCAGCACCGCTAGCTGATGGCGGGTTGGACGACCGGCAGAACTGAGGTCCCTTGCCGGCGCGTAGCGCAGATGCAGCACACCGATGTCGATGCACGGACCTCAGTCCACCCTTCGGGCGGGCCATCACCTCCGCCCCGGCGGTCGCCGTCGCCGCCCTGACCCTGGCTAGGGTTTGGCCAGGGTCGATGGGTCTCTCGGCAGCCTCGCCCAGCGCCGGCTTCGGTGGACCTGAGCTCCCCGGTGGCTTCAGCATCGCGGCGTTCGACCGCTGAAGGCCAGGTAGTCACACCTCCCGCCGGAGACGGGCGATGGGCGTTCGGCGCGCCGGTGCTACGCTTTCGACCATTCACGGTGGCCGCCCTGGGCGGCCGCCTGCCCACATGTGCGCAAGAGGCCGACGTGATCCGACTCGACAACGTCACGAAGACGTACAAGCAGACGGTGGTCGCACTCTCCGACATCTCCATGGAGATCGTCAAGGGCGAGTTCGTCTTCCTGGTGGGGCCGTCCGGATCCGGCAAGAGCACCTTCATCAAGCTCCTGCTCAAGGACGAGGAGCCGGACCGCGGCGAGATCTTCGTCGCCGGCAAGCGGCTGGCCCGCCTCAAGAGCTGGCGGGTGCCGGCGCTGCGGCGCGAGCTCGGCTGCGTCTTCCAGGACTTCAAGCTGCTCGACAACAAGACCGTGTACGAGAACGTCGCGTTCGCCCTGGAGGTCATCGGCAAGCCGCAGCCGACCATCCAGCGGACGGTGCCCGAGGTCCTCGACCTCGTCGGCCTCGCGCACAAGACCGCCGCCTACCCCCACGAGCTGTCGGGCGGGGAGCAGCAGCGCGTCTCGATCGCGCGTGCGTTCGTCAACCGGCCCCGGATCCTGCTCTGCGACGAGCCGACCGGCAATCTGGACCCGACGACCAGCGTCGGGATCATGAAACTGCTCGACCGCATCAACCGGACCGGCACGACCGTCGTGATGGCCACGCACGACCAGCACATCGTCGACTCGATGCGCCGGCGCGTGATCGAGCTGCAGGACGGCGCCATGGTCCGCGACCAGAACCGCGGCATGTACGGGTACGGGGCGTAGCGGATGGGCCCCCGCTGGCGGTATCTGTTCAACGAGGTCCTCATCGGCCTGCGCCGCAATCTGCTCATGACGCTGGCGACGGTGGTCACCGTGACGGTGAGCCTGGCGCTGCTCGGCGCCGGCCTGCTCGTCCAGCGCCAGGTCGACAAGGCCCAGGACACGCTCTACAGCGAGGTCGAGGTGTCGATCTTCCTGCTCGACGGGATCTCCGAGGAGCAGCTTGCGTCCCTGGAGGGCGACCTGCGGGCGAACCCGGTGGTCGCCGACGTGCTGTTCGAGTCCAAGCAGCAGGCCTACGAGAACTTCCTCGAGATCTTCGCGTCCGACGAGAATCTCATCAACGCGGTCACGCCCGAGGTGCTGCCGGCCTCCTACCGCGTGAAGCTCACCGACCCCGAGCAGTTCACGGTGATCGCCTCGCAGTTCGACACGTATCCGGGCGTGGATCAGATCATCGACCAGCGCGAGATCCTCGAGCGCTTCTTCCGGATCATGAACGCGCTGCGCAACGGCGCCATCGCGGTGGCGCTGCTCCAGCTCGTGGCGGCCGCGGCGCTGATCTCGAACACGATCCGGGTGACCGCCTACGCCCGGCGCGAGCAGACCGGGATCATGAAGCTCGTCGGCGCGACGAACTGGTACATCCGCCTGCCGTTCGTGCTGGAGGGCATCGTCGCGGGCGTCGTCGGCGCGGTGACCGCCGGCCTGCTGCTGTTGCTCGGCGAGGCCACGCTGGTGTCACGCCTGAAGACCGAGGTGGCCTTCATCCCCTTCATCAACGCCGGCGACGTGATGAGCACGATCCCGATCCTGATCCTGATCGGCGCGGGCATCGCGTCGGCCGCGTCGTTCGCCGCCCTGCGCCGCTTCCTCGCCGTCTGAGCCGTCTGAGCTCGACTTGGCGGCCTTCCGGGTCGCCCGATAGGGTCCCCGCGTGTCCCGGGTCCCCTTCCCCGCCCGTGCCGCTCTGCGCCGCCTCCTGACGGCGCTGTGCCTCGTGGGCGTCCTGCTGCCCGCCGCCGTTGGCGGCGCGGCCGCCGACCCCCCCGACGACCTCGACGACGTCACCGACCGGCTGGCGGAGGAGCGGGCGCGGCTCGAGCAGCTCGACGGGCGCCGGCTGGTTACCGTCGAGGAGTTCCAGGCGGTCGACGCCCGCCGAATCGCGCTCGAGCAGCAACTCGGGGAGCTGAACGGCGAGCTCGCCGGCGCGCAGGCGGCGCTCGACGACGCCGAGCGGACGCTTGCCGCCACCACGGAGGAGCTCGCCGCGACCGGGCGGCGGCTCGGCGAGGCGCAGCGCGAGCAGGAGGCGACGCGCCGGCTGCTCGCCGACCGCATGCGCGGCGCGTACATGTACGGCGGCTCCGGCACCGGGTTCGCGACCGTCCTGGACGTCCGCGACGCCGAGGACTTCGTCCGCACCCTGAAGTACCTCCAGGTGGTCGTCACGAGCGACCGGCGGGAGGTGGAAACCCTCTCCGGGCTGGAGCGGGAGGTCACCGCGGACTCCGAGCACCTGGCGCGCCTGGAGGGTCGCAGGGCCGCCGAGCGGTCCTCGGCGGCGGGGGAGCGGGACCGGGTGGCCGGGCTCGTGCAGCGCCAGGAGGCGCTCGTCGCCGAGGTCGCCGCCGAGCAGCAGCGGCACAGCCTCATGCTCAGCCAGCTCGAGGCGGACCGGGACGGCTCCCGGACCCTAATCGCCTCTTTCGAGGCCGAGAGCCGCCGGCTGCGCGACGAGCTCGCCAGCCGCGGCCGCGCGACGGCGTCCCGCGCGGCCACTGCGGCCCCGGCCCGAGCCCCGGCCGCTGCGGCGGCGGCCTCCGCACCGGCCGCGCCGGCGGGAGACGGCACGTTCATCTGGCCCGCCAGCGGCAGGCTGTCGAGCGGTTTCGGGTACCGGACGCACCCGATCTCGGGGGCCCGCCGGCTCCACGCGGGCATCGACATCGCCGCCCCGCAGGGCGAGCCGATCTGGGCGGCGGCCGACGGGGTCGTCGTCTCCGCAGGCGTCCGCGGCGGCTACGGCAACGCCGTGGTCATCGAGCACGGTGGCGGGTTCGCCACGCTGTACGCCCACCAGTCGCGGTTGGCGGTGGGCGCGGGACAGCAGGTGCGACGCGGGGAGGTCATCGGCTACATCGGGTCGACCGGCTACTCGACCGGCCCGCACCTGCACTTCGAGGTCCGGGTCAACGGGCAGCCGCGCGACCCGATGAACTGGCTCTGAACCCGGCTGACGGGCCATCCGGGGAGGCGCGCCGGGCCTCCGGCGACGGGACGGGCGCGCAGTGCCCGCAGGCGTGGCACGCTGGGCGGGATGAGTAGCCCCTTCGAGGGCCCGCTGCCCGCCCCGCCGCGGCGGCACCGCGCGGCCGGCCGCAGGTTCCTCGCCGCGCTGTGCACCATGCTCCTCGTGGGCAGCCTCACCCTGGTGGCCTACCGCGCCGGCGAGGAGCGGGCAGCCGCCGACGAGAGCGCGCTGCCCGCGGACCTCGCCCCGCTCGCCGACCTCTACGAGCGCATCCAGCGGGACGCGGTGCGCGTGCCGGACGACGATGCGCTGCTGGAGGGCGCGATCGAGGGCATGCTCGGCACGCTCGACGATCCCTACGCCGCGTACTACGGCATCGAGGACTTCGCGGCCTTCAACCAGCTCCTGGACGGGCAGTTCTCGGGCGTCGGCATCGTCGTGGAGGAGGCCCCGGAGGGGTTGACGGTCGCCTCGGTGCTCGACGGGACACCGGCGGCGGACGCCGGGGTCGAGCCGGGCGAGTTGATCGTGTCGGTCGACGGCAAGGACGTCCGCGACCTGCCGTCCGAGGGGATCGTCGGGCTCATCACGGGCGAGGCGGGCACCGACGTCACGGTCGGGTTCTCCGGCGGCGAGGCGGGCCCGCGCGAGCTGCGGATGACCCGCGCCGAGATCGCGCTGCCCGACGTCGACCAGCGGCTGCTCGAAGACGGCCTCGGCTACGTGCAGCTCCTCCAGTTCTCCCAGGCGGCCGGGGACCGCGTCCGGGATGCGACCGAGGAGCTGGTGGCGCAGGGCGCGCGGGGGATCGTCCTGGACCTGCGCGGCAACCCCGGAGGGCTGCTCGGTGAGGCCGTCGACGTCGCCAGCGTCTTCGTCGAGGACGGGCTCGTCGTCAGTGTCCGCAGCCGGCAGGCGGAGGGCGAGCTGCGACCGGCCGCGCAGGAGTACACCGCGCAGGGCGACGCCTTGGAGGACCTGCCGCTCGTCGTGCTCGTGGACGAGGGGTCGGCGAGCGCCAGCGAGATCGTCGCCGGTGCCGTCCAGGACCTCGATCGTGGGGAGATCGTCGGGCAGGCGACGTTCGGCAAGGGCACCGTCCAGACCGTGCAGGTCCTCCGAGACGGCGCCGGGGTGAAGTTCACGACCGCGGAGTACTTCACGCCGTCGGGCGACTCGATCGAGGGGGTCGGCGTGATCCCGGACCGGGAGGTCGAGGACCCCGATGCCCAGCTGGCGGCGGCGCAGGAGGCGCTGCGGTCGCTCGTGGCCGGGGCCGCCGCCTGATCCTCGGGTAGCCTCGGCGCCCATGGCGAAGCGCAGGGGCGAGGACACGGTGGCAATCAACCGGCGGGCCCGGTTCGACTACGAGATCAATGACACCTTCGAGGTGGGCATCGCCCTGGTCGGCACCGAGGTGAAGGCGCTGCGGGCGGGCAAGGCCTCGCTCGCCGAGGCGTTCGCCACCGTCCGGCGCGGGGAGCTGTGGCTCGTGCAGGCCACCATCCCCGAGTACGCCTTCGGCAACCGCGCGAACCACGACCCGACCCGCCAGCGCAAGCTGCTCGCGCACCGCCGCGAGATCGAGCGCATGGCGACGTTCACGCAGGAGCAGGGCCGCACGCTCGTGCCGATGAAGCTCTACTGGAAGGACGGCAACGCCAAGCTGCTGCTCGGCTTGGGCGTTGGCAAGGCCCAGCATGACAAGCGGGCCTCGATGGCCGAGCGCGACGCCAAGCGCCAGGTCCAGCGGGCCCTGCGGGACCGTCAGAGGGCCTGAGCCGGCGTGAGTGGGCTACACTGGCGCCACAACTGCATATCCACGGGGGTGACTGGTTTCGACAGGTGCCGGTCGATCCCGGAAGAGCGAGCCGAGAACTCCGGGTCATCTCGCTAAACAGCCCGGAAACACCAATAGGTGCCGAAGACAACTTCGCACTGGCGGCCTAACTAGGTCACCCGTCCGCCCTCACCACCGCCTGAGGTGAGGGGTCGGGCGTCGCAATCAGGCTCCACCCGCCGGCCACCGCCACACCGCCGGCGCGGGACACCTGCGTGGCGTACGGCCGTCGGGCATCCGGTTCCGGGGTGCGACGGCCCGACAACTCACCGGGACCTACGCTCGTAGCGCTTCCGGAGTCGAGGCACCTGGACCGGGGTTCGATTCCCCGCACCTCCACAAGACTTCCGTGTTCGAACCGAGGCACGCCGAAGAGGATGTCGAAGGGCGGGCGGAGGTCATACTCGACGATCGTGCCGTCGCGCACGGCAAGGCGGTGGAACACGGCGGTGTTGAACAGCCGTCGGGCCTTGTCGCCGACGCGGGCGTAGGCGTTGCCGCAGTTGCTGGCGATGCGCATGGCGACGCTTGTTACGGGCATGACTGATTGATCAGGGCCGGTGGCGGGCCGGCAGTG
>JACCXR010000322.1 GCA_013696915.1 Euzebyaceae bacterium | reverse complement strand
TTCTCGAACGTGAATGGTGCGGCGCGGCGGGCGATTGTGTCGTTGGATGCGGTGTCGGGTGAGGTGCGGCCGTGGGCGGGGGTGATTCCGTCGTGTTCGCAGGTGGCGGGGTTGACCACGGCGGGGGACATGGTGTACGGGGCTGCTGAGGGGACGGGGGGCGGCTGTTTCGACGGGTCGTTCGCGGCGGACCCGATGACGGGGGTGGAGCGCTGGCGGGATCTGTGTCTGGGGGCGACGCAGTCGGTGGCGGTGGTCGGCGGGGTGGTCTACAAGGGTTCGCACGCGCATGACTGTGGTCGCAGTGTGGGCGGGTTCCCCGAGGTGAAGTCGGTGCGCACGGGCGCGTCGTGGCATCTGTTGGCGTTGAACGTCTCGGATGGCGCGATCCGGGCGTGGACGCCGAACACCAACGGGTTGCCGTTGGGGCCGCGGGTGTTGGCCACCGACGGGGCGCAGTTGTTCGTGGGTGGGGACTTCACGACGGTGAACGGCAGGCCGCAGCAGGGGTTGACGCGGTTCGCGGCGGCGCCGGACGCGACCGTGCCGACGCGGCCGGCGGCGCCGGTGGCGTCCAGTGTGCAGGCGGGTCGGGTGACGGTGTCGTGGACGGCGTCGACGGATCTGGACGATGAGACGCTGCGCTACCGGGTGTACCGCGACGGCGGCCGCACGCCGGTCGCGGAGCTGTCGGCGGCGTCGCGGCCATGGGTGCGGCCGGTGCTCAGCTTCGACGACGTGTCCCAGGCGCCGGGGTCAACCCACACGTACCGGGTCGACGCGGTCGCCAACGGCAACGCCAGCGTGAAGTCGGTGGCGTCGGCGGCGGTGACGGTGGCGTCGGGCGACCTGTCCTACGCCGACACGGTGCGCGCGCACCGCCCGGCGTTCTACTGGCGGCTGGGGGAGACCTCCGGCGGCTCCGCGGCGGACGCCTCGGGGCAGGGCCGCACCGGCAACTACGTCGGCACGCTCACCCGCGGGCTGGAGGGGGCGATCCCCGGCGACGGCGACACCGCGGTGCAGGTGGCCGGCGGCGGGTTCGTGACGGCGGCCGCGAACCTGGTGAACCCGCAGAGCTTCTCGATCGAGGCGTGGGTGCGCACGACCACCACCACCGGCGGCAAGATCGTCGGGTTCGGCAACTCCCAGAACGGCAACAGCTCCAGCTACGACCGGCACGTGTACATGACCAACGCCGGGGAGCTGGTGTTCGGGGTGTACTACCCCAGCCAGACGCAGATCGTGCGGTCGGCGGCGGGGTTCAACGACGGGCGCTGGCACCACGTGGTGGCGACCATGGGCGGCAACGGCATGGCGCTGTACGTCGACGGCGCCGCGGTCGGGACCAACCCGACCACCTTCGCCCAGCGCTACACCGGCTACTGGCGGGCCGGCGGGGACAGCCTCGGCGGGTGGCCGTCCGCCCCGACCCGCTCCTACTTCACCGGCGCCCTCGACGAGGTCGCGATGTACCCCACCGTGCTGTCACCCACCCAGGTCGCCAGCCACCACGACAACGCCCTCACCAACTGACCCGTCGGGCCCCGGCCCGCCGGCCCACATCGCAGAGCGCCACCCGAGCCCCCCGGGAGGAACCCCAATGAGACGACTGTTGACGCTGCTGCTCCTGCCGATGCTCCTCGGCCTGCACGCCGTGTCCCCGCAGGACGCCACCGCCGCCGACGGCACCGTCGTCGGGAACACGTCGTCGTCGTGGCAGACCAACGGCATCGTCTGGGCCCTGGCCTATGCCGACGGCGTCGTCTACCTGGGTGGTGACTTCACCGCGGTCCGGCCGCCCGGGGCAGCGCCCGGCGTCAACGAGGTCTCGCGCCGACACATCGCCGCGTTCAGCGCGTCGACCGGGCAGCTCCTGCCGTTCCGGCACGACATGAGCAAGACCGTGCGGAGCCTGCGGATCTCGCCGGACGGCAGGCGGCTCTACGCCGGCGGCGACTTCACCACGGTCGACGGGAGAGCACGCCGAGGCGTCGCCGCCTTCGACCTGCCGGGCGGCGGGCTCAACTCCGCCTTCGCACCCGCGGTGAACGGGCGGGTCGGTGCCATCGCCGTCTCCGGCAGCACCGTCTACCTCGGCGGCCTGTTCTCGGCGGTCGGCGGCCAGGCGAGGTCCCGGCTGGCCGCGGTGTCGTCCTCCGGAAGCCTGCTGTCCTGGCGGCCGCGGGTCGACGGTGGCGTGCGCGCCATGACGATGACCCCCGATGGCAGCCGGGTCATCGTGGGCGGAGGGTTCAGCACGGCGAACGGCACGGCGCGCCGCGCGATCGCGTCCCTCGACGCGGGCACGGGCGCGCTGCGCCGGTGGGACGGGGAGCCGATCCCCGCCTGCGCGCAGATCTCGGCGCTGATCACCGACGGCAGCACCATCTACGGCGCCGCCGAGGGCACAGGCGGCGGCTGCTTCGACGGGTCGTTCGCCGCTGACCCCATGACCGGCGTCGAACGCTGGCGGGACCTCTGCCTGGGCGCGACCCAGTCGCTCGCCGTCATCAACGGCGTCGTCTACAAGGGCTCGCATGCGCACCAGTGCCGGTACGTCGAGGGTGGGTTCCCGGACGTCAAGGCGACCCGCAAGGGCTCCTCGTGGCACCTGCTCGCGATGAACGCGTCGAACGGCGCGCTGCGGTCCTGGGTGCCGAACACGAACGGCCAGCCGCTGGGGCCCCGGGTCATGGCCACCGACGGTCGGCAGCTGTTCCTCGGGGGCGACTTCACGACCGTCAACCGGCAGCCGCAGCAGGGGTTCGCGCGGTTCTCGGCCGGCCCCGACCGCACCGTCCCCACCAGGCCCGAGCCGCCGGTCGCCAGCAGCGTCCGCTCCGGCAAGGTCACCGTGACGTGGCGGGCGAGCACCGACATCGACGACGGGACGATCGCCTACCGCCTCTACCGGGACAGCGCCAGCGCGCCGATCGCGCAGGTGAACGCGTTCTCGAGGCCGTGGACCCGTCCCATCCTCAGCTACGACGACACGGTGGCGGCCGGATCCACCCACACGTACCGGGTCGAGGCCGTGGCCAACGGCAACTCGAGCGGCCGGTCCGACCCGTCCGCCCGGGTGACCGTCGCGGCGAGCAACCTGCGCTATCCCGACACGGTCCGGGCGCACCGGCCGGCGTTCTACTGGCGGCTGGGGGAGACGTCCGGCAGCACCGCCGCCGACGCCTCGGGCCAGTCCCGCACCGGCAGGTACGTCGGTACCCTCGCCCGAGGCGTCGCCGGCGCCATCCCTGGAGACCCCAGCACGGCCGTGCGCGTGAGCGGGGCGGGGATCGTCACCGCCTCGGCCAACATCGTCAACCCGCAGACCTTCTCCATCGAGGCGTGGTTCAAGACCACCACGCGGACCGGCGGTCGCATCGTCGGCTTCGGGAATGCCCAGACCGGAAGCAGCGGCAAGCAGGACCGCCACGTCTACATGACGAACGCGGGGCAGCTGGTTTTCGGGGTCTTCTACCCAGCGCCGGCGACCGTCGTCAGGTCGCCGAACGCCTACAACGACGGGCGGTGGCACCACGTCGTCGCCACCCTCGGTGGCAACGGGATGACGCTCTACGTCGACGGGCGGGCGGTCGCCGCCGACCGCACCGGGTTCGCGCAGAACTACACGGGGTTCTGGCGCGCCGGCGGCGACAGCCTGAGCGGCGGCTGGGCGTACGCGCCGAACACGTCCTACTTCACCGGAACCCTCGACGAGGTGGCGATGTACCCGACGGTGCTCGTCGCCAGCCAGGTGGCCAGCCACTACGCCAACGCCCGACCCAACTGACCGTCTGGGGCCCGACGCGGGAGCTAGGCTCCCGCCGATGGAGTACGTCTACCGGCCCGTGATCGGCGCGATCATCGTGCTGTTCCGGTCCATGGGGTGGCGTCTCTCCATCGAGGGGGCGGAGCACATCCCGACGTCGGGAGCCGCCGTCATCGCGACGAACCACGTCGGCTACCTCGACTTCACGTTCGTCGGCTACGGGGCGCGGCCGCGCGGCCGGCTGGTGCGGTTCCTCGCCAAGAAGGAGATCTTCGACCACCCGGTGGCCGGGCCGCTGATGCGCGGGATGAAGCACATCCCGGTCGACCGCTTCGGTCGCGTGCAGGACGCGCTCGCCGCCGGGGTGGATGCGCTGCGGCGCGGGGAGCTGGTCGGCATGTTCCCCGAGGGCACGATCAGCCGGTCCTTCGTCCCGGCGCGGGGCAAGTCGGGCGCGGCCCGGATGGCGATGACCGCCGGCGTACCGCTGATCCCCGGGGCCGTGTGGGCCAGCCAGCGCCTGCTGACGAAGGGGCGTCCCCCCAACCTCCAGCGCGGCGTGGCCATCACGGTGGCCTACGGCGAGCCCGTCGCATACGAGCCGGGCGAGGACCCCGGCGTCGTGACCGACCGGTTGATGGCCGCCGTCGGCGAGCTCGTCCAGCACTGCGCCCGGACCTACCCGCAGCAGCCCGCCGGCGACAGCGACCGCTGGTGGCTGCCGGCCCACCTCGGCGGCACGGCTCCCTCCGTCGACGAGGCCAAGGAGATGGCCGGCCGCGAGGCCGCCGAGCGCCGGGCGCGCCGGCGCAGCCAGGCCGGCTGACGCGAGGGTCGGCGAGCGACGGTCAGCCGAGGCTGCTCGCGGAGCGACTCCGCGAGCGCAGCCGCAGCGAACTGGTCATGGTCGGTCGGTGGCCGAGATCCATCAGGCAGCGGACCGGGCGGGCCTCACCATGTCGGAATGGGTCCGCAACGCGCTGCGTCAGGCCAGGAGGAGTCGGCCCGGTGGCGACCTCGCCAGGAAGTTGGATGCCGTCCGCACGGCCGTGACGCACGAGTACCCCACCGCCGACATCGGTGCCATGCTCCGCGAGATCGAGCGCGGCTACGGGTCGCCGTGATCTTCGTCGACTCCAACATCCCGATGTATCTGATCGGGGCCTCGCATCCGAACAAGCTTGCCGCCCAACGACGCCTGGAGGCGCTCATCTCGGCCGGTGAGGCGCTGGTCACCGACGCCGAGGTCCTGCAGGAGATCCTGCACCGCTACCACGCGATCAGCCGGGTCGATGCGATCCAGTCGGCTTTCGACGCGCTGCTGGGAGTGGTCGACGAGGTGCTGCCGGTGCACCTCGTCGATATCGGTCGTGCCAAGGAGATCGTCATGGGCGCATCCAGGCTCTCGGCACGCGCTGCCCTGCACGTCGCGATCATGGAGGCCAACGGCATCCGCAGGATCCTCACGTTCGACGCTGGGTTCGACGCCCAGCCCGGTCTCGAGCGCCTGAGCTGAACCCGCGTCAGTAGGAAGCAACGGTGTGCGCCTCAATGACGCTGACCGTGCGCACGTCGGAGCGTCACGGAATCCCCCGTGGCCATCCCGCTGGCCCTGCGCACCTCCGGCGGTCAGGCCGGAGCGATCTCCGTCACCCGGAACAGACGCCCGACCTGGCAGAAGGAGGCCATGTCGGTCGCCTCCGAGCCGGAGAAGCGCACCTCGTCCCCGCCCTCGGCGATGACGGCGCCGTCTGGGCCCGTCAGCGCCATCCGCGAGATGTCGACCTCGTAGCCGTCGGGCAGGATCAGCTCGTACCGCTCACCGCCGGACTCGACCCATGCGCACCCGCCCTCCAGGTCCGGATCACCGGAGAACGTGCCGGTGAGGACGATCTCGCCGGCGGACTCCTTCTCGGTGCTCGCCTCGGTGCTCGCCTCGGTGCTCGCGTCGGTGCTCGCGGGCGTGGGGGAGGCCGGCGGGGTCGCGGAGCCGGTCGTCGGCAGCGGGGCGGTGGTCGGAGCCCCCGTCTCGTCGGGCGCCGCGCCCTGCCCGCCACCGCAGGCGCTCAGCGCGAGCAGCGCGGCCAGCAGTGCCGTCATCGTTGCGGTCGTCCTGCCCATCGCGCGCCCGTGTCCTCTCATCGGTCTGTGGGACGCCGTGCCCCACCGGCGGGTTCCCCGGCAGACTGGGCGTCGCCATGCCGCAGCCCCAGCCCTACGTCTATGCCACCGCCGCCGAGGACGTCAAACGGTGGGGTTCCCTGGCGGCCGGCCGGCCGATCGTCGCGGTCGACACCGAGACCACGGGGTGGGACCCCCTCACCGACGAGCTGCTGCTCGTCCAGCTCAGCGCCGGCCCGGACCTGCCGGTCCTCGTCCTCGACGCCCGCCGGGTGGATCCGCGCGCCGTGGCGCCGGTCCTCGAGGACCCGGGGATCCTCAAGGTGTTCCACCACGCAGCCTTCGACCTCAGATTCCTGGCCGTCGCCGGGCTTCGGGTCCGCCGCGTCGCCGACACGATGCTCGCCCAGCAGCTCCTCGACGGCGGCTCGAAGGCCGCGCAGGGCAGCGGCCTCGCCCAGATCGCCGCCTTCCGGCTCGGCGTGGAGCTCGACAAGTCGATCCGCAGCTCCTTCGGCGAAGGGGGCGCCGTCACGGAGCAGCAGCTGCGCTATGCCGCCGACGACGTCGTCGCCACCTGGGCGGTGTTCGACCAGCAGTGGCGCGAGCTCGTCGGCCACGGACTCGTCCGCGTCGCCCAGCTGGAGTTTGCAGCGCTGCCCGTGCTCGCCGACCTGCAGCTGCGCGGCGTCGCCTTCGACGCCCCGCGGTGGCGCGAGCTCGTCGGCGGGCTCGAAGCCCAGCTGCCGGTCCTCGAGGCGGCGGTGCAGCGGGCGCTCGTCGCCGACACCAGCCCGCGCGACCTCTTCGGGCCCGTCCCCGTCAACCTCGACTCGCCCGAGCAGGTCCGCGACGCCCTGGCCCGGCTGGGGATCGGGGCCGCGAGCACCAGGGAGGTCGTCCTGCGCGACCACGCCGGGCATCCCGCCGTCGACGCGCTCCTGGAGTACCGCCAGGTCAGCAAGGTCACGTCGAACTGGGGCGGCGACTGGGTCGAGCGCGTCCGCCACCCCCTCACCGGGCGCATCCACGCCGACTGGCGGCAGATCGTCGGGGCGGGCCGCATCGCCTGCAGCGAGCCGAACCTCACCCAGGTGCCGAAAGAGGCCGCCTACCGCGCCTGCTTCGGCGGGGAAGAGGGGCGATCACTGGTCGTGGCGGACTACTCGCAGCAGGAGCTGCGGATCCTGGCGGCCGTCTCCGGGGACGAGGCGCTCACGGAGGTGTTCCGCCGCGGCGGCGACCTCCATCGGACGACCGCGGCGCTGGTCTTCGGGATCCCGGAGGACGGGGTCGCCCCGGCGCAGCGCAGCGCGGCGAAGGCGCTGAACTTCGGGTTGATGTACGGGATGGGCGCCCCCGGGTTCGCCCGCGCGACCCGGCTGCCCCTGGCCGACGCCCGCGCCGTCATGGACCGCTACTTCGCCACCTTCCCGGGGGTCGCGATCTGGCTGGCGGAGGCGGAGGCGAGCGGCCGGCGGACAGGCAGGGCGCGGACACCGCTGGGCCGCGTGCGCGCGCTCGACGTCGCCGACGGCCAGGGCGTCACGACGCTGTCGCGCAACGCCCCGATCCAGGGGGCGGGCGCGGACATGACGAAGCTGGCGCTCGCGGAGGTGCAGCGGCGCCTGACCGACCGGTTCGGCCGGCCCGGGGACGCGACGCCGGCGGCTCCCGACGGCCTCGTGCTCGTCATCCACGACGAGCTCGTCGCCGACGTGCCCGCCGATCACGGGGAGGAAGCTGCGGCGCTGGTCTGCGACGGCATGCTCGCCGCCGCCCGCGTCGTGCTCGGCGACGTCCCCGCCGCCGTCGACATCGCGGTCCGTCCCCGCTGGGGCGAACTGGCGGTGAGGGCCGCGGTTACCGATCGGTAGCATGCCTCGCATCCAACGGAGCGGGAGGCCTCGATGACCGAGTTGCGAGACGCCGTGTACGTCGACGGGGTGCGACTGCCGATCGGCCGGTCCCGGCCCGACGGCTACTACGCGAGCACGCGCGCCGACGACATGGCCGTGCGCACCATCCGGGCGCTGCTCGAGCGCAACCCCCTGCTCGACCCCGCCCACGTCGAGGACAACGTCTGGGCCGCGACGACGCAGTCGGGCGACCAGGGACTGACGATTGGCAGGACGACCGCGATCCTCGCCGGCCTGCCGAAGTCGGTGCCCGGCTACGCCGTCGACCGCATGTGCGCCGGGGCGCTCACGACCATCACCAGCGCAGCGAACGCCATCCGGGTCGGCGCCCAGGACGTCGTCATCGCCGGCGGCGTGGAGCACATGGGGCACCACCCGCTGTCCGGACCCGCGACGCCCGGCTTCGACCCGAACCCCAGGTTCCTCAGCGAGCAGCTCGTCGGCGCTTCGGCGCTCGTCATGGGTCAGACCGCCGAGAACCTCCACGACCTGCATCCCGAGATCACCCGGGAGATCGCCGACACCTACGCGGTCCAGTCCCAGGAGCGCGTCGCCAAGGCGAGGGCCGAGGGCGTCTTCGACAGCCACGTCGCGCCGATGGTCGTGTGGTCCGGTGACGGCTGGCGGGTGGTCGCCGAGGACGAGCATCCCCGGCCCGGCACGACGCTGGGGGACCTCGCCGGCCTGACAAGCCCGTTCCGGCCCGGCGGGCGGGTGACGGCGGGCAACTCGGCCGGCCTCAACGACGGTGCGGGGTGCGTGCTCCTCGCCGGCCGCGAGGCCGCCGCCGAGCTCGGCCTGGCCGGCCGGATGCGGCTGGTCGACTACGTCTTCGTCGGCGTCGAGCCCGAGATGATGGGCTGGGGTCCAGTCCCGGCCACCGAGCGCCTGCTGGCCAGGACCGGTCTGTCGGTCGGCGACCTCGATGTCATCGAGGTGAACGAGGCGTTCGCGGTCCAGTGCGTCGCCTTCCTGAACCACTTCGGCCTCCCGCTCGACGCCCCCCACGTCAACCCGTACGGCGGCGCGATCGCGCTCGGACACCCGCTGGCGATGTCGGGGGCCCGGCTGACTCACCAGCTCGCCCACTACCTCGGCGCCCACGACGACGCCCGCTACGGCATGACCACCCTCTGCGTGGGGCTCGGCATGGGCTGCTCCGTGCTGTGGGAGCGGATCTAGCGGATGGCCGACGTCACGCGCTTCAAGGTCGGCTACCACGACTCCCCGCGAGCCGGGCGGCTCGCGCTGGTCACGATGGACAACGGCCGCGACCACACCAGACCGAACACGTTCGGGGCCGAGTCGCTCGCGTCGCTGGACGCCGCGCTCGACGAGCTCGCCGCCCAGCCCGACGTCAAGGGCCTGCTCCTGACCGGCAAGCCGTTCGTGTTCGCGGTCGGAGCGGACCTCGGCTCCTTCACGGGGGCGACGGCGGCGTTCGCCCGCGAGGCGGCCGAACGGGGTCACCGGGCCTTCCGCCGCCTCGCCGACCTGCCGTTCCCCACGCTCGCCGCGATCAACGGCGCGTGCATGGGTGGCGGCCTCGAGATCGCCCTGCACTGCGACGCCCGGACCCTGTCGACGGCCGCCGCGGGCATCGCCTTCCCGGAGGTCTTCCTGTCGATCGTCCCGGCTTGGGGCGGCACGCAGCTCGCCCCCCGGGTCGTCGGGGCCGCGAACGCGCTTCAGGCGATCGTCGCCCACGCCCTGGACAACAACCGGGTGATGAAGCCCGCCCAGGCGTTCCACATGGGATTCGCCGACCGGCTGATCGACGCGGTCGACTTCCTCGACGACTCGGTGGCGCTGCTGGAGCGGCTGTGCACCGGCGAGGAGCGCATCGAGCGCCCGGCCGCCCCCGACGACGGGGACCTCGACGAGGCGCTCGCCACGGCCAGGCGCGCCGCCGACGACCGCGTCCACGGGGCCACCCGAGCGCCCTACGTCGCGATCGACCTCATCGAATTCGCCGCCAGGGGCGGGGCCGTCGACGAAGGCTGCCGGCGCGAGGAGGACGCGCTCGCCGATCTGCTGCCGGCGCGGCAGGCCCAAGCAGCGGTCTACAGCTTCGGCCTCACGCAGCACCGCGTGAAGCGCCAGCCGTGGAAGCCCGCCATGCCGCCGAGGGCGGTCGGCAAGGTCGGGATCGTCGGCAGCGGGCTGATGGGAGCGCAGCTCGGCGCGCTGTTCCTCCAGCGGCTCGAGGTGCCGGTCGTCCTCACCGACGTCGACGAGGCGGTCCT
>JACCXR010000426.1 GCA_013696915.1 Euzebyaceae bacterium | reverse complement strand
TGGCCCGTGGCCGAGGTGCCCGCTGCCTCCGAGCCGCAGGGCGAGGCGGTCGCCTACGCCTCGGACGGCTGCGGCTACTACACGGTGAGCGAGCGGGTCGGTGACATCTGGTTCAGCCGCTGCGTCGCACCGCCCGCCCCGGAGCCGTCGCCGAGCCCTTCGCCTTCGCCTTCGCCGAGCCCGTCCCCTTCGCCTTCGCCGAGCCCGTCGCCCAGCCCTTCCCCAACGCCGGCACCGACCCCGCGGCCCGACCCGACCCCGCCGCCTGCGCCGGCCGACGACGACCTCGTCCGCCGAGCCGGCCAGGAGCGCATCGACACCGCCGTCACCGTGAGCCGTGACCTCTACGACCCCGGCGTTCCCGCGGTGGTCGTCGCGCGCGCCGACGCCTTCCCCGACGCCCTCGCCGGCGGACCGCTCGCGACCGTCGTCGGCGGTCCGATCCTGCTCACCACACCCGACGGGCTGCCGGAGATCGTGGCCGAGGAGCTCGCCAGACTCCAGCCGGGACGCGTGATCGTCCTCGGCGGCCAGCAGGCGGTGGGCGAAGAGGTGGAGGCGGCGCTCGGGACGGTGACGGGAGCCCCGGTCAGACGCCTCGCCGGGTCCGAGCGGACCGCGACGGCGATCGCCGTGTCGCGCGCCGCCTTCCCCGACGGAGCCGAGACCGCCTACGTCGCCACCGCCGCGGACTTCGCCGACGGCCTGGTCGGCGGTGCCGCGGCCGCGACCGGCGGCGCACCCCTGCTCCTGGTCGACGGGGCGGTGTCACCACGCCTGGCCGCCGAGCTCGAACGCCTCGCGCCCGAGCGCATCGTCGCGCTCGGTGGCGAGGCGGCGATCTCGCCGGCCACCCTCTCCCAGCTGAGGACGGGGACCGGCGCGGTCGTGGAGCGCCTCGCCGGTCCGGACCGGTACGGCACGGCCGGCGCGGTCGCCGCGGCCATGGAGCCGGCGGAGGTCGGCACCGTCTACATCGCCAGCGGCGTGGACTTCCCCGACGCGCTCGTCGCCGGACCCGCCGTTGCGGCCGAGCACGGCGCCCTGCTGCTGGTGACGCCCAGCGAGGTGCCCGACCCGATCGCCGAGGCCCTCAACCGGCTGCGGCCGAGCCGCATCGTCATCCTCGGCGGCCAGGAGGCCATCCACGACACCGTCGCGGAGGCACTGCGCGCCTACATCGACACCGGGGCGGGTTGAGCCCGGGCCGGCGGGGGCAGATCCCGTTGTGAACCGCGATCGCCGACGCCCGGAGGAGCCCTTATGAGCGCGCAACCCGAGCACCCCGACGCGGCAGACGCGCTGGACAGCGACCCGCTCGACCGGATCGAGCCCGAGGCCGAGGGTCCGGCGGACGGCCCGGAGGACGTCGAGCGGGCCTGGGAGGAGAGCGCCGGCCCGGCCGACGACCAGGCGCCGAGCGGCTGAGGTCGCCGTCGCCGCTGCGGGGCGGCCCGCGAGCCCGTGAGCGAACGGCCCGTGGTGGTCGTCGTCGGCGATCTCGTGACCGACGTGCTGGTCCGCCTGGTCGAGCCGCCGGTTCCGGGCAGCGACGCGTCGGCGGACATCGCCGCGCGGGCCGGCGGGTCCGCCGCGAACCTCGCGGCCTGGCTGGCGACCGCCGGCGCCGACGTGCACCTGGTCGCCCGCGTGGGCGACGACCTCTACGGACGGGCGCACGCGACCGAACTCCGCGACGCCGGGGTGGCGCCGCACCTCGCGGTCGACGCCCGGCTCCCGACCGGGACGATCGTCGTCCTGATCGACGCGGACGGCGAGCGGACCATGCTGACCGACCGCGGGGCCAGCCTCGCCGCGACCCCTGCGGACCTCCCCGACGCCCTCCTCCACCCCGGCCGGCACCTCCACGTCTCCGGGTACGCGCTCCTCGACCCGGGGCCGCGCCCGGCGGCGCTCCGCGCGATCGCGCGCGCGCGGGCGGCCGGCATGTCGGTCTCGGTCGACCCGTCGTCCACGGGCCCGCTTCGGCGCGTGGGACCGGACCGCTTCACCGACTGGACCCGTGGCGCCGACCTGTGCCTGCCGAACCGCGAGGAGGCGGTCCTGCTCGCCGGCATGCCCGACGCGGTCTCCGCGGGGCGGGTGCTGGCACGGGCCTACGGCGAGGTGGCGGTGACGCTGGGCGCAGAGGGTGCGCTGTGGTGCCGCGGCGACGAGATCGAGCGCGTGCCCGCCTCCGCGGGCAGCGTGGCGGACACCACCGGGGCGGGCGACGCCTTCGGGGCGGGGTTCCTTCATGCGTGGCTTGGGGGGACACCGCCCGGTGCGGCGCTCGCGGCCGGGACGCGGCTGGCCGCACGGGCCGTCGCGCAGGTCGGGGCGCGACCCCCACGTCCGTGAGCGAGCCCGGGCCGCCGAAGGGCGGCCGCGGTCCGGGCGGACGGGCCGCTGTCCGTCCGCACGGGCGCCGGCTGTCGCATGGGCCCGCCCCCGGTGGTCAGGAACCTACTGGCCGCCGAAGATGTCCAGCAGCCGGTCACGCAGGCGCTCGAGCACTCCCCGGCCCTCCTCGACGGTGGGCAGATCGACGTCGGGGAGTTCCGACGGCAGGTCGAGCGGCGGGACGCCGCCGTCGTCGGCCGCCGCCTCCCGCGCTGCGACGGCGGCCTCCCGTGCGTCGAGCGCGGCCGCGCGTTCGACGAGCGCCGTCTCGCGCGCGTCCAGTGCGGCGCTGCGCTCTGCGAGCGCCTGCTCCGCCGCGGTGTCGGCCGGCTGGTCCGGCGCCTCGGCTGCCCGGGCGAGTTGTTCGGTGAGCTCGGCGATGCGGGCGTCACGGTCGGCGATGCGGGCGTCAAGGTCGGCGATAGCGGCGTCGCGCTCGGCGATGCCCGCGTTCAGCTCCCCGATCGTGCGGTCACGCTCGGCGAGCAGCGCCTCCCGCTGGCCGAGGGCCGTCTCCGCCTCCGCCAACGCCTCCGCGGCAGGGTCTCCGGCCGGGACGGTCGCGGCCTCGTCGGGCAGCAGCAGCAGCGCGAGGATGGCGCCCACGAGCAGGCCGACCACCGACCAGAGCACCACGGCCGGGGTGGACCACTGCCGGCCCCGCGGCTCCTCGGGCGCGGGAGTGCTCCACTCCTGCTCGACGGGCTCCTCCTCGGCGGAGGCATACCGGACGTCAGGATGGTCGGCTGCGCTCCACCCGCGGTCCGGACGCTCGAGGCGCGAGGTCTCCCGCGGGTCGAGACGCCGGGTCCTGTTCTCCTCGTCCACTCGAGCCCCTCGCTGTCGCGTCACGCCAGTGTGCCGCACCCGCCGGGCGGGGATGTCCGCCGGATGGGCAGGGCGGCGGCTGGGTAGGGGAGCGCTGCCGGCACGACTTGAAGGAGCGCCGCGTGGACGAACCGCTGGTGAAGCTGTCCAGGCTGAAGAAGAAGCTGTACGAGGAGGAGCTCGAGCGGCTGCAGCACGAGCTGGTGCTCCTGCAGTACTGGGTGAAGGCGCAGGGGCTGCGGGTCGTGATCCTGTTCGAGGGCCGGGACGCGGCCGGCAAGGGCGGGGTCATCAAGCGGATCGTCGAGCCCCTGAACCCCCGCGACGCGCGCATCGTGGCGCTGTCAGCGCCGTCGGACCGCGAGCAGACCCAGTGGTACTTCCAGCGCTACGCCCCCCACCTGCCGGCAGCCGGGGAGATCGTCCTGTTCGACCGCAGCTGGTACAACCGGGCCGGCGTCGAGTACGTGATGGGGTTCTGCACGGAGCGGGAGTACCGGGAGTTCCTCCGGTCGTGCCCGGAGTTCGAGCGCATGCTCGTGCGGTCCGGGATCGTCCTGCTCAAGTACTGGTTCTCGGTCAGCGACGAGGAGCAGGAGCGGCGCTTCCAAGCGCGGGTGGAGGATCCCGCGAAGCGGTGGAAGCTGAGCCCGATGGACCTCGAGTCGCGCGACAAGTGGGTGGAGTACTCCAAGGCCAAGGACGAGATGTTCTCCTACTGCGACATCCCCGAGGCGCCCTGGTACACCGTCGAGTCCGACGACAAGCGGCGCGCGCGGGTCAACTGCATCAGCCACATCCTCGACAGCGTCGACTACGAGGACATCACGCCGCCGCCGCTGGAGCTGCCGCCGCGCCGGCCGAAGGAGGAGTACCAGCGCCCGCCTCGCAGCGAGCACCACGTCGTGCCGGAGCGCTTCCCGGCGTAGTCGAGGCCTACTCGAGCCGGACGCCGGCGGCCCGGGTGAGCCCCCGCCGTCCCGCACGGGGGGTGACAGGACGACGGGGGCTCGCCCGTCGGTATCGACGCGGAGACGAGCCCGCTTGAGGCCACGGTCATGATCGGGTGAGTTCGGCGATGCGCGCGGCCGCGCCGGGCCAGCCCGCCCTGAGGTCGGCGGAGCATCCGAGCTCGAAGCCCTCCCAGCGGAAGCCGGGCGCCGTGGTGCAGCCCAGCAGGCTCCACGCCCCGACCGTCGCGGAGCCCTGCCACACGCCGGCCGGGACCGTGAACTGCGGGCGCTGCCCGTCGCGGATGCCCGGCCCGAGCACCGGCTCCTCGACGCGGCCGCCGGGGTGCAGCAGCAGCATGCGGGCCGGGTCGCCCGCGTAGTGGTGGTAGACCTCGGGCGCGTCGAGGCGGTGCAGCGCCGAGAAGTCCGGGGCGACGAGCAGGAAGTAGATCGCCGCCGAGTGGGCATCGGCGTAGGTCTGCCGGTACAGGCCCCCCTCGCGCTCGAGCGGCGCGAGACCGAGGATGGCGGCCACCTCTGCGCCGGTCACCGCTGCGGTCCTGCGGCGACCCGCGCGGGGGAGCGCGTCAAGGCGGCCAGCGCGCGCAGGGCCACCTCCAGCATGGCCGCCTTCGCGGTCGACACGACCTCGCGATGCGGGTCGTAGTCACGCATGTCCTGCGAGGCCGTCAGCAGGTTGCCGTCGACCGTCAGGATCCCGCCCGCCCGGATGCCGTGCAGGGCGCTGACGACCAGCAGCGCCGCGAGCTCCATCTCGATCGCGAGCACCCCGGCGTCGTGCCACACACGCCACGCCGGCCCGAGCACCGCCGAAGGGTAGAACGTGTCGGTCGTTGCGACCACGCCGCGGTGGACGGCTCCGGGCAGTTCCCGCCGCGCGGCCTGCCCCAGCGCCGCAACCACGTCGGCGTCCGCGAGCGCCGGGTAGCCGAGCGGGAGCAGTCGCGGTGTCGTGCCCTCGTCGCGGACGGCCCCCGTGGCGATCACCAGGTCGCCGTCACCGATGCCGGGTTGAAGCGCCCCGCAGGTGCCGGCCCGCACGATCACCCGGGCGCCGGCCCGCGCGAGTTCCTCGAAGCAGACGGCGGCGCCCGCGCTGCCGACGCCGTGCGAGGCGACGGTCAGGCGGGTGCCCGCAAGCGAACCGGTGCAGGTCACGTACTCCCTGGCCGACGCCACCCGGCGGGCCCCGTCAAGCAGCCCGGCCGCCTCGTCGACGCGCGCGGGGTCGCCGACCACGAGCACGGCCGCGGCCACGTCCGCGGGGCGCACCCTCGTCAACGGCGCCGGCCGCTCGGCGGAGGTCACGCCCACCCGCCCGTGCTCAGTGTCCACACTGGTCCCCCCGCCGCCCACGGTCCGGCCCCGGTTGACAACGCCGGAGCCGCGAGCCTAGCGTCTCGGCGTGGGCCGCCATCTCGACGCCCTGGTCGAGCGCTCCCGGCGCATCGGCGCGGATCCCGCTCTGGTGGTCCACGGCGGCGGGAACACCTCGGTGAAGGTCTTCGAAGACGACCTTCTCGGGCAGCCGCGGGCCGTCCTGCGGATCAAGGGCAGCGGAGCGGACCTGCGGACCGCCGCGGCCGCCGACTTCCCGGGCGTCCTGCTCGAGCCGGTCCTGGCCCTCCGCGAGCGCACGGCCATGTCCGACGAGGAGATGACCGCCCACCTCGCCCGCTGCCTGGTCGATCCGGGAGCGCGGCGGCCCTCCATCGAGACGCTGCTCCACGCCTTCCTGCCCGCACGCCACGTCGACCACGTCCACGCCGACGCCATCGTCGCCCTGACCAAGGCCGCCGACCGCCACCGGGTCGTCGCGGAGGCGCTCGGGGAGGGGGTCGCCGTCGTCGACTACGTCCGTCCCGGCTTCACCCTGTCGCGCCTGGTCGCCGACCTCGCCGGACGGGACGCGGTGGTGCTCGCCCACCACGGCCTCGTGACGTGGGGCGAGACCTCGGAGGAGTCGCTCGAGCGGACGCTCGCCCTCGTGGCGGCGGCGCGCGCGTACCTCGCCCAGCGGACGGCGGGACGGCGCGGCCGCCGCGCCCCGGATGGGAAGGCTTCCGAGGGGACGGCCCCCGACGGGACTGGCCCCGACGGGACGGGCCCCGACGGGACGGCCACCGACGGGACGACCACCGACCTCGGCCCGGGGGAGACCGAGGAGCTGCTCCTCGCGCTGCGCGGACGGCTGGCCCGTGACCGCCGCTGCGTCCTCCACGTCGACCGGTCCCTGCGGCCGCTCGCCGACCGGCCCGACGTCGACGCGGTCGTGGCGGCCGGCGCGGCGACCGCGGACCACATCCTGCGGATCCGGCCGTGGTCCGTCGTGATCCGAAACGCGGGCGACGTCCGCGGCGCCGTCGATGCCCACGTCGAACGCCACGACCGGTGGGTCGCCGCCCACCGGTGCCGCCTGCCACCGGGCATGGACGCCCTCGATCCCCTGCCGCGCGTGGCGCTCGTGCCGGGGCTGGGTGCGGTGACCGCGGGGGTCACCGAAGCCGATGCGGTCCAGGCGGCCGAGGTGGCGCTGCGCACGCACCTGGTCGCGGCGACGGCGATCGATGCCTTCGGCGCGGTCGACCCGCTGCCGGACGCCGACGCGTTCGACGTCGAGTACTGGCCGCTGGAGCGCGACAAGCTGCGGTTGCGGCCCGCGCCGGGCGAGTTCGCCGGCCGGATCTACTGCGTGACCGGCGCGGCGTCCGGCATCGGGCGCGCTGTCGCCCGCGACCTCGCCGCCCGGGGGGCGGCCGTCGTCGCCGGCGACCTCGACGGCGCCGGGCTCGCCGCCCTGACCGCCGAGCTCGAGGAGCGCCACGGCGTCGCCCCGGCCGTCCACGTCGGCGACCTGACCGAGGAGCAGGTGGTCGACGAGCTCGTCTCTGCCGGCATCGCCCGGTTCGGCGGCATCGACGGGTTCGTGGCCAGCGCCGGCATCGCGACGACCGGGCGGCTCACCGAGCTGTCGAGCGCCGAGTGGCGGCGGTGCCTGGAGGTCAACACGACCGGGCAGTTCCTGCTGACGCGGCGGGTGCTGCGGGCGCTGGAGCGACAGGGGCTCGGCGGCAGCGCCGTGGTGGTCGCGTCGAAGAACGCCTTCGGGCCGGGAGCCGGCTTCGGGGCGTACAGCGCCTCGAAGGCGGCGGCCGTGCAGCTCGCCAGGGTGGCCGCGCTCGAGGGCGGGGCGCACGGGATCAGGGTCAACGTGGTGAACCCCGACGCCGTGTTCGAGGGGTCCGGCCTCTGGTCGGCGGAGGTCCGCAGGGAGCGGGCGGCCGCGCACGGCATCGCCCCGGAGGGACTGGAGGACTTCTACGCCCGGCGAAACCTGCTGCAGGTGCGGGTGCGGGGCCAGGACGTCGCCGACAGCGTCGCGTTCCTGCTCTCCGACGCGGCGTCGCGCATGACCGGCTGCGTCCTGACGGTCGACGGCGGCGTCGCGGCCGCCTTCCCCCGCTGACGTGGGCGCAGACGACCAGCCGTCGGGCGCCGTCGGTCGGGGCGCGGTGCCGCCCGTCGACCGGCTGCTCGACTTGACCGGGCGGGTGGTCGTGGTGACCGGCGCCGGCGGCAACATCGGCGCCGGGATCGCGCGGCGGTTCTCCGAGGCCGGCGCAGACGTGGTCCTCCACCACCGGCGCAGCGGCGCAGAGGCCGCCACCGTCCTGACCGCCATCGCGGAGGCCGGCGGCAACGCGGTCGGCGTGCAGGCCGACCTGACCGACGCTGCCGAGGTCCCGCGCCTGACCGAGGCCGCGGTGGGGGCCTTCGGCCGTGTGGACATCCTGGTCAACAACGCCGGGGTGCAGCCCCTCGCCGCGTTCCTCGACACCACCGCGGAGGCATGGGACGCGATGATGGCCGGCAACCTGCGGAGCGTCTTCCTCTGCACTCGGTCGGTCGCGCGTCGGATGATCGAGCAGGGTGGCGGTGGCGCCGTCGTGAACATCGCGTCCATCGAGGGCGAGAACCCGGCGCCGATGCACGGCCACTACAGCGCATCCAAGGCCGGCGTGCTGATGCACACCCGCGCGGCCGCGCTGGAGCTGGGCGCGTACGGCATCCGCGTCAACGCCGTCTCGCCGGGGCTGATCGACCGCGACGGGCTGGCGGAGCAGTGGCCGGAGGGCGTCGCGCGGTGGCACGCCGCCGCTCCGCTGCGCCGCCTCGGCCGCCCCGACGACGTCGCGGACGCCTGCCTGTTCCTCGCCTCGTCGGCCGCCCGGTGGATC
>JACCXR010000312.1 GCA_013696915.1 Euzebyaceae bacterium | reverse complement strand
GCGCTGCGGTGGGCGGCGGTTCGTGGCCGGAGGTGCGGTCCGGCTCGGGCCCCCGGCGCCGCCGGCGGGTGGGCGGCGGCTCGGCGGTCCCGCCGCGGCGGGTGCGGGTCGGTGGGTTCTCGGTGCTCGGGGCGTTGCGCCGTTGGCGTCGACGTTCGGCCATGCTTCGCGCTCCTTCCCCTCGGCCGAACGCCCTACCCGTGCAGGGCCTTCCCGGCCAGCGCGAGATGGGCTTCGCCGACAGCCTCCGCCAGCGTCGGGTGGGGATGGATGAACTGGGCGACGTCGGTCGGAACGGCCTCCCAGTTGTAGATCAACTGGCCCTCGGCGATGAGATCCGTGGCGTGGGGCCCGACGATGTGCACGCCCAGCACCCGACCGTTGTCCTTGCCGGCGAGGACCTTCACGTGCCCGGTGCCCTTGAGCATCATGGCACGGGCGTTGTGGCTGAAGGGGAAGAGCTTCGCATCGTAGCTGACGCCCTGCTCCTTCAGCTCCTGCTCGGTGTACCCGACCGCGCCGATCTCCGGGCTGCAGTAGTAGACGCGCGGCACGCCGGCGTAGTCGATCGGCGTGACCTTCATCCCAGCCACCTGTTCGGCGACGAGGAAGCCTTCCTGGAACGACGCGTGCGCCAGCCCCAGCGTCGGGATGACGTCGCCGAGCGCGTACTGCACCCCGCCGTCCCAGTCGAGCCCGGTCCGGCAGTGCTCGTCGACCGTGACGAAGCCGCGGTCCAGCTTCACGCCGGCCTCGGCGAACCCCATGTCGTCCGAGACCGGCCCCCGCCCGATCGCGATCATCAGCAGGTCGCCCTCGAAGGACTTCCCGTCCTCGGTCGTGACCTTGACCTCGCCGTCGCCCTTCTCGACTCCGGTGACCTTGGCGCCGGTCATCACCTGCATGCCGGACTTCTTGAAGTCCTTGGCGAGCGCCTTGGCCGTGTCGACGTCCTCCCGCGGCACCACGGAGGGGAGCGCCTCGATCAGCGTGACCTGCTCGGCGCCGTAGCCGCGCCAGACGGTGGCGAACTCGACGCCGACGGCGCTGGCCCCCAGGACGATCGGTCGTTGGGGCACGCGCTCCAGCCCCATGGCGTCGTCGCTGGTGATCACGAGGTCGCCGTCGACCTCCGCGCCGTCGACCGGCAGGTCGCGCGGCTTCGAGCCGGTGGCGATCACGAGCGCCTTCGAGGCCGTCAGGGTCCGCTCGCCCTCGTCGGTCGCGACCGCGAGGGTCCGGGCGTCCTTCAGGTACCCCGTGCCGGCGATCGTGTCGACGCCCCGGGCCTTCAGGCTCGCCTGGAGTCCCTTCCAGTTAGCGTTCACGACCGAGTTCTTGTAGTCGAGGACCGCCTTGATCTCCACGCCGTCGAAGCTCGCCTTGATCCCGTACTGCGAGGCGGTCTGCGCGTACTCGGCGACCTCCGCGGCGTGGAGGAACGCCTTCGTCGGGATGCAGCCCCAGTGCAGGCAGGTGCCCCCGACCTTCTCCCTCTCGACGAGGGCGACCTTCAGCCCGAGTCCCGCGGCGCGCAGGGCGCACGAGTAGCCACCCGTCCCCCCGCCGAGGATGATGAGCTCGTAGGTGTCGGCCATCGTGTCTCCTGATCGTGGTCGTGCGGCGGCCCCGCCGATCCTAGCCCTCCCGCCGCGGCGGGAGGGCTCCAGGATCGGCCGGCGGAACCCGCGCCGGACCCGATTGGGCAGCGGGGCCGGGGCGTGCGAGCATGGCGCCGGCCGATGGTGGACGGCAGGCCGTTCTGGGCAAGCTCGTCCATCTGCCGCCCCCGGCCGCCCCCGGCCGCACCGCCAGGTCCCGCCTTCCCCACATGACCTCCTTCCCCGAGCCCCGCCCCGCGCGTCGCGTCGCCGTCCAGGCGCCGGTCCACGCAGGGCGCCCACTGCCCGCCGACGAGGCCGTCGGGGTCCGGGATGGTGCCCGGGAGGAGGCGACGCCGTCCAAGCCGGGCCGGTGGCCCGTCACGCTGGTGGTGGCGGTGCTCGTGATGGCGGGACAGATCGCGGGGGGCGTGCCGGACGCGGACCCGACTGCTCCGCGCGCGGCCCCGTGGGTCGACCCGCATGTCGCCGCCGCCGTGGCCATCGCCCGCGCGCGCGCCGCCCTGGCGGCCGCCCCGGCCTACCCCGCGGCCCCTGGAAGCGAGAACGTCGCCCTGGCCGGCGAGCCGGCGACGCTGCCACACACCCACGTCGTGGCCCCCGGCGACACGGTCGAGGCCGTCGCGTCACGGTACGGGCTGGAGGCGCCGGCCGTCGTGCGGGCGAACTCGATGAACGCCCGCTCCGTGCTCCAGCCGGGGGAGGTCCTCGTCCTTCCGGCCGCCGACGTCGCCCGCCCCGGCACGCCCGCGGAAGCGCTGGCCGCCGACCTGCCGGTCGAGGACCTGCTCGAGCGTGCGGCCGAGCGCTACGGCGTGGAGCCGGCGGTCGTGAAGGCGGTCGCCTGGCGCGAGTCCCGGTGGAACCAGCGGGTCGTCTCGTCGGCCGGCGCCGTCGGGGTGATGCAGGTGCTGCCCTCGACTGCGGAGGCCGTCTCGGAGCACCTGGGGCGTGACCTGGATCCCTACGAGACCGCCGACAACGTCGCCGCGGGCGTCGCCTACCTCGACTGGCTGGCGGAGAATCAGGGCGGCGACCTGCGGGCGGCGCTGGCGGCCTACCATCAGGGACCGAGGTCCCTGCAGACCGAGGGCCCGTTCCCCGTGACGGAGCGCTACGTCGATCAGGTGCTCGAACTGCGGAGGAGCTTCCGGGCCCGCTGACGGTGCGCGCCGGCGGTGCCGGTGCGTGCATCGACGAGGAGGAGCGCCCACGTGACCGAGCTGCGCCGTTCGCCGATCGACGACCGCCACCGCGCCCTCGGCGCGACCATGACGGGGTTCGCCGGCTGGGACATGCCGCTGGACTACGGCAGCGTCGTGGCCGAGCACCGCGCCGTCCGCGGGTCGTGCGGCGTCTTCGACCTCTCCCACCTCGGCACCCTGCGGGTGACGGGCGCCGGTGCGGCCCGGGCGGTGCAGCGGGCCTTCACGAACGACGTGTCCGCGCTGCCGGTCGGGCGGGCGCACTACACCCTCTGCCTGGATGCCGACGGGGGGATCGTCGACGACCTGCTCGTCTACCACCTGCCGTGGGGCTACTTCGTCGTCCCGAACGCGGCCAACGCCGCGGCGGTCGCCCAGGCGCTCGGCTCCTGCGCCGCCGATGCCGGCGATTGCGAGGTCGACGACGTCAAGGCGGACCTGGCCTGCATCGCCGTCCAGGGTGCCCAGGCCGCCGACGTCGTGACCCAGTCGGGGGTCGACGTGAGCAGCATGCGCTACCTCGACTGCCTCGCGCTGCCGCTGGGGGAGCCGACCGGCAGCGCGTCCGGCGGCGCCGCCGACGGCGTGCCGCCCGACGTGGGGGTCCTGGCCCGCTCGGGCTACACCGGCGAGCACGGCTACGAGCTGTTCGCGCCCGCCGAGCTCGCGCCGTCGCTGTGGGACCGCGTCGTCGAAGGCGGGGCGACCCCCGCAGGGCTCGGCGCCCGCGACACGCTCCGCCTGGAGATGGGCTACCCGCTCCACGGCAGCGACATCTCGCCGTCGACCTCGCCGGTCGAGGCGCGGCTGCGCTGGGCGGTCAAGCCGGGTACCGGCTTCGTGGGCGAGCAGGCGTACGTGGCCGCGGCGCAGGTCGGCCCGCGCCGGAGGCTGTGGGGGCTGCGGGCGACCGGGCGCGGCATCCCGCGCGCGCACTGCACGGTGACGCGGGACGGTCGCGCGCTGGGGGAGACGACCAGCGGTACGTTCTCGCCGACGCTGCGCATCGGCATCGCGATGGCGTATCTCGACGCTGCCGTGGACGAGGGCGCCGAGGTCGCGGTGGACGTCCGCGGCCGCGCGCTGCCGGCGACCGTCGTCCGCCCGCCGTTCGTGGACTCCGATCCGCGCCGCTGACCTACAGGGCCAGCATCCGGTCGAGCGCCACGCGGGCCCAGTCGGCGGTGTCGTCGTCCACCCGGATGCGGTTCACGACGCGGCCGGCCACCAGTTCCTCGAGCGCCCACACGAGGTGGGGCAGGTCGATGCGGCCCATCGTCGCGCAGAAGCAGACCGCCTCGTTCAGGAAGACGATCGTCTGGTCCGGGTGCTCCTGGGCCAGGCGCCCGACGAGGTTGAGCTCGGTGCCGATCGCCCACGCCGAGCCTGCCGGCGCCCGGCGGACCGTGTCGATGATGAACTCGGTGGACCCGACGAGGTCGGCGCCCAGCACCACCTCGTGCCGGCACTCGGGGTGCACGAGGACACGCACGCCGGGGACCCGCTCACGGACCGTGCGGACGTGGCCCTCGGTGAAGGTGCCGTGCACGCTGCAGTGGCCCTTCCACAGGACCACGGCCGCGGCCCGGAGCGCCTCGGGCGAGACGCCGCCGCCGGTCCGGCGGGGGTCGTAGACGACGCAGTCGTCCAGTCCGAGGCCGAGCGACCGCACCGCGGTGTTCCGCCCGAGGTGCTGGTCGGGGAGGAACAGCACCTGCTCCCCGCCGCCGAACGCCCACCGCAGCGCGCGCTCTGCATTCGACGAGGTGCACACCGCGCCGCCGCGGCGGCCGGTGAACGCCTTGATCGCCGCGGAGGAGTTCATGTAGGTGAGCGGGACGACGGCATCGCAGCCGGCGGCGGACAGATCGGCCCACGCGGCCTCGACCTGCCCGATCTCGGCCATGTCCGCCATCGAGCACCCTGCGGCCATGTCCGGCAGGATCACCGCGACCTCGGGCGGGGTGAGGATGTCGGCCGTCTCGGCCATGAAGTGCACCCCGCAGAACACGAGGTGGGGGGCCGCGCTCGCCGCGGCGTCCCTGGCGAGTGCGAAGCTGTCGCCGCGGGCGTCGGCGAACTGGATGACCTCGTCGCGCTGGTAGTGGTGGCCGAGCACGAAGACCTCGTCGCCCAAGGCGTTCTTCGCCGCACGCGCGCGCTCGACCAGGTTCGGGTCGGCCGGATCGGGCACGGTGCCGGGACAGACGGTCCCGCGCTCACTGGACGGATCGGCGCGGCGGCCCATCAGGAGCAGGGGCGTGGTCGCGGCGGCGTCGCGGAGGCTCGTGGGCTGGATCATCGCGTGCCCTTCCCGGCGCTTCGCACTGCATGGTCCAAGCAGTTAGTGTCCAACGGACACTTACTGGCGCCCAGGCTACCACGCCACCGGCCACGGCGACGGCGTCTGGCAGACTCCCGGCGGTGAAGGTCGTCCTCGCCCCGGACAAGTTCGCCGGCACGCTGTCGGCGGCGGACGCGGCGGAGGCCATGGCGGCCGGATGGACGCGTGCCCGGCCCCATGACCGGGTCGTCGCCGTGCCGATGGCCGACGGCGGCCCCGGCACGATCGACGTCGTCGAGGCCGCCGTCCCCGGGTGCGTCCGGGTCGGCATGGAGGTCGCCGACGCCCGTGGCCGGGCCGTGACGGCCGCGTGGCTGCGCCTGCCTGACGGCCGCGCGCTCGTCGAGGCGGCCCAGGCGTGCGGCCTCGACCGGCTGGCCCCCGACGAACGCGATCCCCTGGCCGCGACCAGCTACGGGGTCGGGCAGCTGCTGTCGGCGGTCCTCACGGAGGCCGCCAACGTCGTGGTCGGGCTCGGCGGGACCGCCACGGTCGATGGCGGCGCCGGCATGGCGATCGCGTTGGGCCACCGGCTGCTGCGGGGGGACGGCAACGGCGTCAAGGTCGGCGCCCGCTTCGTTGCGGACCTCGACCGCATCGTGGCGCGGCCGGCGCCGGCGGGCCGCGTCGTCGTCGCGAGCGACGTGACGAATCCCCTGCTCGGCAGCGACGGCGCCGCCGCGATGTTCGCGCCGCAGAAGGGGGCGCGGCCGGACGACCTGCCGCTGCTCGAGGCGACGCTGGCGGTCATGGCCGACGTGGCGGAGCGCGACCTGCCGGGCGGGCCGTGGCGCGACCTCGCCGGCGCGGGCGCCGGCGGCGGGCTCGGCTTCGCGCTCGCGGCGTTCTGCGGCGCCCGCATCCTTCCGGGCGCCGGCGTCGTGGGCGGCCTCGTCGGCCTGGACACCGCGCTGGCGGGCGCGTCGGTGGTCGTGACGGGGGAGGGGGCGCTCGATCGGCAGACCGCCCGCGGGAAGGTCCCCGCCCACGTCGCCGAGCGCGCCCGCGCACACGGGGCCACGGTGCTCGCCATCGCCGGCCGCGTGGAGGACGGCGCGGGCGCGGCCTTCGACGGCGTGGCGGCGCTCGGGCCGCAGGGCCTGCCGCGGGCGGCCGCCCTTGTGGCCGAACGTGCCGAGCGGTTCGCCGAGCGAATCGCCGAACTCGTCTCAGGGCCGCGGTGACCGCGCTGGGCGCGAGCACCCGCCGGGTGGTGGAGGCGGCCGCCGCCGCGGGCGTGTCGATCGCGGTCAGGCGGTTCCCGGAAGGCACCCGGACGGCGGCCGACGCCGCCGCGGCGATCGGCTGCCCGGTCGCGGCGATCGCCAAGAGCATCGTCCTCGTCGGCGACGACGTCCCGCTGGTCGTGCTCACGAGCGGAGCGAACAGGGTCGACTACACCAAGGTCGCGGGCGTCCTCGGCGCGGACGCGGTCCGGCGCGCCACCGCGGAGGAGGCAAAGGCGGCGACGGGCTACGCCATCGGCGGCACCGCGCCGTTCGGCCATCCGCAGCCGCTGACGATGCTGCTCGACGAGGACCTGCTGGCCCTCCCGGTGCTGTGGGCCGCCGCGGGCACGCCGGACACGGTCTTCCCGATCGAGCCGCGCGCGCTGCTCGAGGCCACCGGCGCTCGCGTGGCCGACGTCGCGGAGTAGGCCGTCCCGGCCATCTCGCGTGTGCTAAGTTGTGGCCATGCGGGTGCACATAACGCTGGAGGACGATCTCGTGGCCGACCTCGATCGCCGCGTGGGACACCGGGGTCGGAGCCGGTTCATCGCCGCGGCGGTCCGGCGTGTGCTCACCGACGAGCAGCGGTGGGAGGACATCGAGAGTGGATTCGGCGCCATCGCCGATGACGGTCACGACTGGGACGAGGACGCGGCGGCCTGGGTGCGCGACCAGCGGTTCGGTGACGGCGGCCGGGTCGGGTAGTGGCGGTCGTCCTCCTCGACACGACCGTGCTCATCGACGTCCTGCGCGGCCGCCCGGCCGTCGGCCGGCTCAGCGATCTGCACCGCCGCGGTGACGCGCCGGTCGTCTGCGCGATCAACGTCGAGGAGGTCGTCCGCGGTCTCCGACCGCCGGAGGTGGCAGCGGCCGAGAGGTTCCTGCGGGGGCTGCCCGTCGTCCCGCTCGCGCGTGGCGAGGGCGCCCGGGCAGGGGCGTGGCGCCGGGACCATGCCGCCCGCGGCATCACGCTCAGCCAGTCGGACTGCCTGGTCGCCGCGGCCGCCGCGCGCGCCGGCGGCCGGCTGGCCACCGGTAACCCGCGGCACTTCCCCATGCCCGAGCTGACCGTCGAGCATTGGCCGGTCGGCGGCTGACCGCTCCGCAGGGATGCGGCGCGCTCGCGGCTCGGCGACACCGACAGGATCGCCGTCGGGCCCGCGGCGACGGGTGCGGGTACAATCGGCGCCGAGCGAAGCGCCCACTGCCCCGCGTTTCGGCGAGCCAGCGACAAGCTGAGGTTTCCTGATGAGCGACGCGACCACCACCGCGACCGAGACCAAGACCGACGACGGGCCGATCCTGCTGACCGACTCGGCGGCCACGAAGGTCAAGGAGCTGATGGCCCGCGAGGAGAACACCGAGGGAGTGGCCCTGCGCGTGGCCGTCCAGCCGGGCGGCTGCTCGGGCATGCGCTACGCCCTGTTCTTCGACGACCGGCAGCTGGACGGCGACGTCGCTGCCGACCTCCAGGGCGTCCCCGTGCGCGTCGACAAGATGTCGGCGCCCTACCTCCGCGGCACCGAGATCGACTGGGTCGACAGCCTGCAGGGCGCGGGTTTCGCGATCAACAACCCCAACGCCCAGAACACCTGCGCCTGCGGCGACAGCTTCCACTAGTCGGGGCCGCGGCCGCGGCAGGCTGAGCGGCCTACAGTTCCGCGTGGTCGATGACGCAGAATTCGTTGCCGTCAGGGTCGCGCAGCACGATGAAGTCGGCATCCTCGGGATAGGGCCAGTCGTCGACGCGAGTGGCACCCAGCTCGACCAGCCGCTTGACGTGCCGCGCCTGCTCGGAGGTGTAGAGGTCCAGGTGCACGCGGACCGGCTCCATCGGGTCCGTGTCGGTGAGCTGCAACGAGACCGGGAGTCTCGTTCCCTTGGGGTGCACCAGCATCATGAACGTCGGGCCCCATTCGCTCTCCCGTTGCCGGTAGCCGAGCGCGGCGTTCCAGAACCGGACGGCCCGCTCCATGTCGCTCACGTTGATCACGACCGTGGCGAGGTGCAGGTCGTCGACGCCCGTCTCCGTGTCCGCCATGCCAGCGATCGTATGTCCCCGGCCGGTCCGCGTCCGACCGCCCGAGGCGGCCATGCGGCGGATCTCACCCCCCATCGCATCGCATAGACACGGCACGATGTGCGCAGGGACACTTCTCTCCAAGCAAGGGATCGAGTCAGGCGTGGCGGTGTGTGGCGAGGACCGCGACCATGGGGATCGAGGCGAGCGCGAGCGGCCAGCAGGACGGCAGGGGCATTCGGATCTGACTGCAAACTGCTGAAGCGGCCCGCCGTGGTGGCTTTGATCCCCCGGGAGGACCCTTCAACGGCACACGCCTCTATGCTGGCGAGCGTGATCACCGCCGTCCACACACTGGTCTACGCCGACGATGCCGAGGCTGCCAGGGCGTTCTTCCGAGATGTGCTCGGCTGGCCTCACGTCGAGGCCGGCGGCTGGCGCATCTTCAAGACCGGACCCTCCGAACTCGGCGTGCACCCGACCCGCGAAGAGCACGGCGGCGAGACCTGGTCGACCAACGAACACCACGAGATCACTCTCATATGCGACGACATCCAACAGACCGTCGCAGAGCTGAGGGCCAGGGGCGCAGAGTTCACGCGCGACATCAGGGACGACGGATTCGGTCTGACCACGGTGCTGAAGGTCCCCGGTGCGGGCGAGATGATGCTCTACCAGCCCAAGCATCCGCCCGCGTACAACCTCTGACGCCGTCCTCAGGACCGCGATGAGTTTCGGCCCGATGCGCGGTCTCAACCAGCGGCGCTGGAGATCATCGCGGCCGCCAAAGCTCGGAAAGGAGCACGCATGAGCGGGGTTCGGGTGCTGGTCGGTACACGCAAGGGCGCGTTCGTCCTGACGTCGGACGGGAAACGCGCCAGCTGGGACGTCAGCGGTCCGCACTTCGCTGGCTGGGAGATCTACCACGTCAAGGGATCACCCGCTGACCAGGAGCGGCTGTACGCGTCGCAGTCGACCGGCTGGTTCGGGCAGCTGATCCAGCGCTCCGACGACGGTGGCACGACGTGGACGCCGGTGGACAACCAGTTCACCTACGACGGCGTCCCCGGAACCCACCAGTGGTACGACGGCACGCCGCACCCGTGGGAATTCGCGCGCGTCTGGCATCTCGAGCCGTCGCTGACGGACCCGGACACGGTCTACGCAGGGGTCGAGGACGCCGCCCTGTTCCGCTCGGTCG
>JACCXR010000280.1 GCA_013696915.1 Euzebyaceae bacterium | reverse complement strand
GTTCCGACGGGCGAGGTGGCCGCAGGCCCGGCGGCTTCCGCTGGCGGCGGCCGGAGGTCGGGCGCCGGCGGGGGGTCGGGCGCTTGCGGGGAATCAGGCGGCAGCGCGAGGGCGGGCTCCCGCTCGGGGTCGCGCGCCGACGGAGGGCCGGGCGGCGGCGCGAGTTCGGGCGCCGGCACGAGTTCGGGGACCGGCCCGAGGGTGCGCCACTCCGACGCGGGCGGCGGGGGGTCTGCCGGGGCGCCCCACGCGGCGAGCACCGTCCCGGCGAGCGCCACCAGCAGCAGCGGGACGAACATCAGCACACCACCGCGCCGGTGCCGCCGGGGCGCCCCTCCGGCCGGCGTGCTCCAGGTCCGCGGCCTCACCGTCCGATCGCGCTCAGCGGCGTGAACAGGGCGAGCACGACGGCGAAGGCCACGACCCCGTAGGCCGACCGCCGCGCCGTCATGAGCATGCCCATGGCGAGGCCGATGCCGGCGAGCAGGGCGGCCAGCCAGAGACCGGTCACGAACCGGAAGGCGTCGAAGGACAGCGCGAAGGGGCCGAGGGCGAGCAGCACGACCGGGGTCAGCAGGGTCGGCCGGGTCGTCGAGGAGGGCCCACGAAGGCTGCGGACCGCCAGGACGACCGCTCCCGCCACGCCGAGCGGCAGCAGGAGGAGCCCCAGCGAGATGTCGAGCGCCAGCGCGAGGAGCACGGTGGCGACGACCGACACGCCGGCGACGACCCGGCCGATCTCGACGGCGGTCGTCCGCAGGGTCTGCGGGTCGCCCCGGAAGGCGTCCCGCGCCTTGACCGTCCCGTACACGGCCAGCCCGGCCAGCCCCAGCCACGAGGCCAGGCGGGCGAGCGTGAGCACGACGGCGCCGTCGGCCAGGAACAGCACCGGGAGCGCGTCCCCGAGGGCGTCGCCCTCCACCACGGTCGCGACCACGGCGGCGACCACGACGGGGGCGCCGAGGAGCACCCCGAGGCCGAGCGCGCCCGGCGATGGGCCGAGCCCGTAGGAGCGCAGCGACTCGTTGCGGTAGCGGATCAGCAGGTACGGCACCAGCACCGTGAACACGAGCGGCAGGGCGATGTCCAGGACGGTGCCCGCACCCGGCAGCCGCCGCAGCGGGATGATCGACAGCAGCAGGTCGACGATGATCGGGCCCAGCAGGAACACCGCCCCGGCGAGGAACAGGTCGGAGCGGGCCTCGTCGGGACTGGTGTACATGCCGGCCATCCTAGGAGCACCGGCCCCGCCGCCGACCTGCCCGACCCGCCTATCCTGTCCGGATGAGCGCCCGCCTGCGCGTCTCCGTGCTCGTGATCGGCGACGAGATCCTCGGCGGGTTCGTCCAGGACACGAACTCCGGCTGGATCGCGCAGCGGCTCCAGCGGGTCGGCGTCCCCCTCGACCGGATCGTCACCGTCCCCGACGAGTCGGAGGCCGTCGCCCAGGCGCTGCAGACCGAGCTCGAGCGGGCGCGCCCCCGCGTAGTCCTCACCTCCGGCGGCATCGGCTCGACGCCCGACGACCTCACGCTGGAGGCGGTGGCCGCGAGTCTCGGGCTGCCCCTGGTCACGGAACCCGAGATCGACCGCCGCATCACTCAGGCGCTGCGGTGGTCGGCCGGCCGCGGCGCCGGGGTCACCGACGAGCACGAGCGGTCGATGCGGCGGATGGCTCAGGTGCCCGAGGGTGCGCGCCTGCTCACGGGCGGCGAGGGCCTCGCTCCCGGGATCGCCGTGGACGTCGACGGCGGCAGCGCCACGCCGGGGGGCGCGACGATCGTCATCCTGCCCGGGGTGCCGGCGGAGCTCCGGCGGATCATGGTCGAGGGCGTCGAGCCGGAGCTCCTCGCCGGGCGCGGCATCCCCCTGCACGTCGCGGAACTGACCCACGGCTACCCCGAGTCCACCCTCAACCCGATCCTCAACCGCCTCGTCGCCGAGTACCCCGACGTCCACGTCGGCTCCTACCCCGGCAGCGAGTGCCTGATCCGGCTGAAGGGCCCCCGCCCGCGCGTCGAGGAGGCCATGGCCCTCGTGGCCGACTACGTGGCGACCCTCGACCGCACCCCTTCCAACGCCGCGCTGCGCACGGCCTGGCAGCAGCGGTGGCGGTAGGCCCGGAAGCCGGGCGCCACCGAGACGACGTCGCCGGCAGGTCCAGGCGTAGGAGCATGAACGCCCTCGGCTGCCGCAGGGTGCGGACGGCACGCCAGGTGACGCTGCGCGGGCGCGTACCACTCGCCGAACGCGCCGTCCATCGTCGAGGCACGCGACACCGCAGCGATCCAGCACACTGTTCAGCGCGACCGGCAGTCCGGTCGCGGCCGCCCCGGCCGGCAGCTCAACAGTCGCGGGTCGGTGGAAGGGGCCTTGGTGGCGGCGCCTCTCCCCTCCGTCATGGTTCCTCCGACCTCCAAACGGGTCGTACGCAACCACGCGCATGCCGAAGGCGTGCGCGAGTTCGGCCACGCGGCTCTCGATCGTCCGCGGCGACCTCGTCGGCGAGCCGCTCGATCGCGCGCTGTGCGCGTGCGGCCGCGACCTCCTCGACGGGGCCGGCTACCTTGATCGCCACGGCCATCCGTGATTTAGCAGTAGCGTGCGGCAGTCAGCGCTCCGCGGCGACCATGAGTTCGGTTAGGCGGACGATGAGCTCGGTTAGGTGAGAATCGCGCAACGACGCGGGCACGAGGCCCACGCTGGGTCGGTGGAGTCGTCCCACAGGGCCCAGCGCAGAAGGACGCCGCACGCGTCCTTGCTGCCGTCGGTCACCGCTCGGAGCACCGCATCGATGGCCGCAGCGGCGGCATGACCCGGCGGACGTCCGCGTACGCAAGCGCGCCGGCGTCGAGCACCGGTAACGAGACCACGGAGCGCCGCGAGCCGCGGCAGGTCTTCGGCTCGGCGATCGGTCAGGGGGCCGAGCTCAGGGTTTCTGCCGTCGACGATCTCGGTCAGCTCGACGATGGCGTCATCATCGGATAGGTCCTCCGCGGCTGGCAGGCGCCTTTCGAGTCGCTGGGACTGGGCAGCGTGAGCCAGCCAGCTTTGCGCGACTTGGTGCGCTGCCTCGCGCTGCGAGGAGTCCAGGGCATGGCCTTCCTTTCGCGCATGACGCGATCAGTTCTCGACCGCGCCGCGGGCATCGCCATCCAGGATCATTGTCGCCGATCCGACCTTCCTGTCGGCGGTCGTCGAGGAGCTGCCACCCTCGTCCTCGAACTCTTCGATGGTGATGAGGCCGTCGACGAGCAACCGGCCGTACGTCTGGGCGAACCGGAGGATCGGCTCGTCGCTCACGGGGCTCAGGATGCCAGCTCGACCAGGCTCGACCACCACACGGCCGCCGGGGCCAGCAGCGGCCAGACCAACGATCCCGACACCAGGTGCGGCCCCCCAGACGGACGCTCCGCTGTCCGTCAGGGCGAGCGTGAGGAGCGAGAGAGCGTGACGAGCCTGTCGGAGCTGGTAGAGGCCACCGCCAAGCACCAGCGTGTGGCCGCGCCAGTCGCTTGCCGGCTGCGGCGGTGGACGCTCAAGCCCTACGGAAGCGCGTTCCACAGCGCCGAGATGGGGACGGCCAGCAGTCCGTCTTCCGTGACGAAGCCCGCCGGGAGTGCGGCCAGCAGCACTCCACCCGCCCAGCGGTCGCGGGCGAGCTCCCGCAGCCGGCGGAGGCCGTGGAAATCCCGCTGGTCCGCGTGGTCGGCCAACTTGACCTCCACGCCCACGACGGCGCCATCGGGACGTTCGAGGACGATGTCAACCTCCGACCGCCCCGGCTCGCTGAAGTGCAGGAACGTCGGGGGCACGTCCATCCATGAGGCCTGCTTGCGCAGCTCCGCGACCACAAAGGACTCCAGCAGTTGTCCCGCCAGAGTCGGTTCGCTTCGAAGCCGAGAGAAGTCGATCCCCAGCAGCGACACGGCCAGACCGGTGTCGGCCACGTGCAGCTTCGGCGACTTGATCACGCGTTGTGAGCGGTTCGTGCGCCACGGTCCTAGATCGTCCACCAGGAACAGGCTCCGGAGGATCTCGCGGTACGCGCCGATTGAGTGACGGTCAAGCTGAAGGTCATTCTCCAGCGCTCCGGCGCGCACGATGCGCGCGGTGTGCGCGGCGAGCAGCCGCAGGAGGCGGAGCATCTCCTCGGGCTTGCGGATGCCGGCGTGGTCCAGCGCGTCTCGTAGCACCGTGTCCTCAACGTAGTCGCGGAACCAGCGTGCTTGACCTGCGGCGTTGCGCTGCACCGCGACGGGGAAACCCCCGCGACAGAGGCTCGCGAGATAGTCGGGACCGTGCAAGGGCTGGTCCGGACGCTAGCCACGCCACGCGGTCGGATCGGCGAGGATCTGGGTCAGGAACTGCTCCGGTGGCGCTCCGCGGAACTCCCCCTCGGACAGCGGATGCATCCTGGCGCGGTGGATCCGGCCCGTGAGTCGCTCGTGCGGAGGGAGCAGGTCGGCGCGAACGGAGCCCGTCAACAGGTAGCGGCCCGGGACTGCACCGTGGCGTGACAGATCTGCCTTGATCGCCGCGAGCAGGGCAGGGACGTGCTGGTACTCGTCGATGAGAACGGGAGGGCGCAAGCCCTGCAGATAGCCGGTGGGATCCGCAGCGGCGAGCCGGCGCTCGGCCGGATCGTCGAGCCGCCGCACGGTCCCGCCGAGCGCGGCAACGACCCGCTCACACGTGAAGCTCTTTCCCGAGGCGCGAGGACCCCCCAACAGGATGACAGGCTCCTCCGCGAGAAGCACCCGCAAGCGCTCTTCCACGCGACGGGCGAACACCACTCCCACGGGCGTTCCTAACTACCAGAACTGACGCCGTTAACCTACCAATATTGACGGACAGCAGCCGCCAACCTTGACGCGCTCGAAACGCTCTTTGACAGCAACGCAGGCCTGCACGGATCGCCCGCCGCCAGACCGAGGCGGTGACCGGGGGGTTGGGCTCGGCCGGCCGGTGGGAGGTGGAGCACGGCGGCGCGCGCCGGCATGTCGCTGAGCGACTACCTCCTGCGGACGCGCACGGCCGAGCGGGTGCCGGTCGACCAGCTGTGGGAGCGGGCGGGCCGGCGCGACACGAGCCGGCTGACCGAGACGCCGGCGCAGGCCGTCCGGGCGGAACGCGACGCGCACGGGTGATCGTCGCGGACGCGTCGGCGGTCATCGAGCTGCTGCTCGGCCGCCCGGCCGCCGAAGGTCTCGTCGGGCAGTTGACCGACGACCCCACACTCGAGCTGGCGGCGCCGCACCTCGTCGACGCCGAGGTGGGGCAGGTGCTGCGCCGGTTCGAGCTGCGCGGCGAGCTCGACGAAGCCGCCGCTCGGGCAGCGCTGGCAGACCTGGACGACCTGCCGATCGTCCGGTACCCGGACGGACCGCTGCTGGCGCGCGCCTACGACCTTCGTCACAACCTCACCTTCTACGACGCCGTCTACCTTGCCCTGGCGGAGATGCTCGACGCGCCATTCGTGACCGCGGACGCCGCCCTGGCCGGCGTTCCCGGCGCGCTGGCGTCGGTCTGGCTGCTCG
>JACCXR010000258.1 GCA_013696915.1 Euzebyaceae bacterium | reverse complement strand
CGAGCAGCGCCAGGACCCACGGGTTGCCGGTGATCAGGGCGACGCCGGCCGTCCCCGCCGACAGGCCCAGGTACATCGGGTTGCGCGTGAACCGGTACGGGCCCGCGGCCACCAGCGCCGTCGTCGGCCTCACCGGCACCGGACTCGTCCCGGCCGCACGGAACTGCTGCACCGCCGCCCCGCACAGCGCCGCACCGCCGGCGACCAGAACCCACCCGGCGGTCCGGCGGCCCGGGGCCAAGGCCCCGCCGGCGAACTTCACCGGCCAGGCGCGCCCGAGCCGCGAGCCGGCGAGGACGACCGCGGCGTAGAGCAGCGGAGGGGGGAAGCGCACGTCCGCGTGCTCGGCGGGAGCGGCGCTCACGGAGACGACTCCAGCGTCGCGGCCAGGGCGACGCCGACCGCACCGGCGGCCCAGGCCCCGCGGACGTCGACGACCTCGACGACCTCGCGGGGCGGCTCCGCTGCCGGCCGGACGCCGGCCTCTTCGAGCACCGGGTGGACGGCGGCGTGCACGCGCCCGTCGAACGCCCGGTCGCAGAGGGCCTCGGACTCCCAGACGTCCACGTACCGCAGCGTGCCGTCGCCGGTGCGCAGCGCCAGGTGGAGCAGGCAGCCCTCGAGGGGCTCGTCGCCGAGTCGTTCGGTGATGGTGCGGTAGACGTCCTCGCCGATCGGGACGTCCTGGATCCATGCGTACGTCATCCGTCGTCTCCCACGATATCCGTCGTCTCCCACGATTCGTCCGAACAAGCTTCGGATCAATACGGTACGGTAGTGCGCGTGACGGAGCCCGTCAAGACCCGCCTCTACCGGTCTGCCCTGCGCGACGAACAGGCGCGGCGGACCCGCCGGGCGATCCTGTCAGCGGCCCGCCGGCTGTTCGTCGCGCGGGGCTACGCCGGGACGACGGTCGCCGCCGTGGCCGCGGAAGCGGGGGTCGCGGTGGATACGGTCTACGCCTCGATCGGGCCGAAGGCCGCGCTCTTCCGACTGCTGTACGAGACGGCGATCTCGGGCACGGAAGAGGCGCTGCCGCCCGAGGAGCGCGCGTACGTCCACCGCATCAGGGCGGCGGCGACCGCCCGGGAGAAGCTCGAGGTCTACGCCGCCGCGGTGGCGGAGATCGCGGAGCGGCTCGCGCCGCTCGACGTGGTCCTGCGCGACGCGGCCGCGGGCGCGCCGGAGCTCGCCATGCTGCGCGCGGAGATCGGCGCCCGTCGCGCCCGCAACATGCGGCGGTTCGCGGCCGACCTGGCCGCGACCGGAGAGCTCCGCCCCGATCTGGGCGTCGACGAGCTCGCCGACGTCGTGTGGGCGACGAACTCCGCGGAGCTCCACGCCCAACTCGTGGGGGAGCGTGGCTGGCCGCCCGACCGCTTCGGACGGTGGCTCGCCGACACCTGGTGCCGGCTGTTCCTCGCGGTCCCCGCGGGCGGCGGGGAGCCCGGGTCGGGCCCGAGCGGGCGCTGATGTTCCCTCCAGGAGCTGTCGCAGCCCCGACCTATCCTTGGGCGCGATGAGTCTCGGCGCGCTCGAACGGTTCACAGCGCCCACGCGGGCGTGGTTCTCGGCCGCGTTCGACGCCCCGACCGAGGCGCAGCGCGGGGCCTGGGATGCGACGGCCGGCGGTGGCAGCGTGCTCGTCAGCGCCCCCACGGGCTCCGGCAAGACGCTCGCCGCGTTCCTGGCGGCGATCGACCGGCTGGTGCGGTCGCCGGCGCCGCCGGACAGGCTCGCACGCACGACGGTCCTGTACGTGTCCCCGCTGAAGGCGCTCGCGTACGACGTCGACCGGAACCTGCGCGCACCGCTGGTCGGCATCACCCAGGCCGCCCAGCGGCTCGGCGCTCCGGTCCGGGCCGTCGACGTGGCGCTGCGGACCGGCGACACGCCGGCCGACGAACGCCGGCGGCTGGCGCGCACGCCGCCCGACATCCTCATCACGACGCCGGAGTCGCTGTACCTGCTCCTGACGTCGCGCGCCAGGGAGACGCTGGCGTCGGTCGAGACCGTCATCGTCGACGAGGTCCACGCCGTCGCCGGCACGAAGCGCGGCGCGCACCTGGCGCTGTCGCTCGAGCGGCTCGAGGCGCTCGTCGCGGCGGCCGGCCGGGCGCAGCCGCTCCAGCGCGTCGGCCTGTCGGCGACCCAGCGGCCGCTGGAGGAGATCGCCCGCTTCCTCGGCGGCGGCGTGGCCGAGGCCGAAGGTGGGTGGACGCCCCGCCCGGTCACGGTCGTCGAGGTCGCGGCCGGCAAGACGCTCGACGTCGAGGTCGTGGTGCCGGTCGAGGACATGGGCCGCCTCGGCGAGGTCCTCGAGGACCCGCCCAGCGGCCCGGCCGCCGGCGCCGGCGAGTCGCGCCGGTCGATCTGGCCGGCGGTCCATCCCCGCATCCTCGACCTCATCCGCTCGCACCGCTCGACAATCGTGTTCGCGAACTCCCGCCGCCTCGCCGAGCGGCTGTGCGCCCGCCTGAACGAGCTGGACGCCGAGCAGGGCGACGACGACGGGCAGCCGCGGCCCCCGATCGCCCGCGCCCACCACGGGTCGGTGGCCCGCGAGCAGCGCGTGCTGATCGAGGAGGAGCTCAAGGCGGGCCGGCTGCGCTGCGTGGTCGCCACCAGCTCGTTGGAGCTCGGCATCGACATGGGCGCGGTCGACCTCGTCGTGCAGGTCGAGTCGCCGGGCTCGGTCGCGTCGGGGCTGCAGCGCATCGGCCGGGCCGGTCACCAGGTCGGAGCGCCGAGCGTTGGCAAGGTCTTCCCGAAGTACCGCGGCGACCTCGTCGAGTGCGCGGTCGTCGTCCGCCGGATGCACGACGGCGCGATCGAACAGACGCGGTACCCCCGCAACCCGCTCGACGTCCTCGCCCAGCAGGTCGTCGCGATGGCGTCGATGGACGCCTGGGGCGTCGATGCGCTGTGGCGCGCGGTGCGCGGCGCGGCCAGCTTCGCCGAGCTCACCCGGACCCAGCTCGACGGCGTCCTCGACATGCTCTCGGGCCGCTACCCCTCCGACGAGTTCGCCGAGCTGCGGCCGCGCCTCAACTGGGACCGGGTCGAGGACCGGATCGTCGGCCGCCCGGGTGCGCAGCGCATCGCCGTCACCTCCGGTGGGACGATCCCCGACCGCGGGCTGTACGGCGTCTTCATCGCCGGGGAGGGGCGGGGTGAGGGCGGCCGCGGAGCGGCCGCCGGCCAAGATCGAGGGCCTTCGGCCCGGAGGGGATCCGGCTGGCGGCGCGTCGGGGAGCTGGACGAGGAGATGGTCTACGAGACGCGTCCCGGGGAGACGTTCACGCTCGGCTCGACGACGTGGCGCATCGTCGAGATCACCCGCGACCAGGTGCTCGTCACCCCGGCGCCCGGAGAGCCGGGCAAGCTGCCGTTCTGGCACGGCGACGCCCCGGGGCGGCCGCTCGAGGTCGGCCGCGCCGTCGGGGCGTTCCTGCGTGAGATCGGCGAGCTGCCCGCCGGCCAGGCGATCGCCCGCCTGACGGATCGGTACGGGCTGGACTCGCTCGCCGCCACGAACCTCGTCGCGTACGTCGCCGAACAGCGCGAGGCCACCGGCACCGTCCCGACCGACCGCACGATCGTGGTCGAGCGCTTCCGCGACGAGATCGGCGACTGGCGCGTCGTCGTCCTCTCGCCGTTCGGCGGGCGGGTGCACGCGCCGTGGGCGCTCGCGATCGAGGCCAGGGCCAGGGAGCGCCTGGGGCTCGAGGTCCAGACGATCTACGCCGACGACGGCATCGTCCTGCGGCTGCCCGAGGCCGGCGACGCGCTCGGCGACGGGCTCCTCGACACCCTCCTGCCGGACGCCGATGAGGTCGAGGACCTCGTCGTCGGCGCGCTGTCCGGCTCGGCGCTGTTCGGGGCGCGGTTCCGTGAGTGCGCGGCCAGGGCCCTGCTGCTCCCGCGCCGCCGGCCGGGCGGCCGCACGCCGCTGTGGCAGCAGCGGCAGAAGGCGGCCGACCTCCTCCAGGTCGCCGGCCGGTACGGCAGCTTCCCGATCCTGCTCGAGACCTACCGCGAGTGCCTGCGCGACGTGTTCGACCTGCCGGCGCTCGCCGACGTGCTGCGCTCGGTGCGGTCCCGCACGGTGCGCGTCGTCGAGGTCGAGACGCCGCTCGCCTCGCCGTTCGCCGCGTCGCTGCTGTTCGACTACATCGCGGGCTACATGTATGAAGGCGACGCGCCGCTTGCGGAACGCCGGGCGTCGGCCCTCGCGCTCGACCGGGAGCTGCTGGCGGAGCTGCTCGGCAGCGAGGAGCTGCGCGAGCTGATCGACGCCGACGCGCTCGCGGACCTCGAGCTCGAGCTGCAGCGCCTGGCCCCGGATCGGCGGGCGCGCTCCTTCGACGGCGTCCACGACCTGCTCCGGGAGATCGGCGACCTGCGGCTCGACGAGCTGGCCGCCCGCACGTCCGGCCCCGCGGCCGGCTGGCTGGCCGAGTTGGAGCGCGCCCGGCGCGTCTACCGGGTGCGCGTCGCCGGCGAGGAGCGCTGGGCCGCGGCAGAGGACGCCGCGCGGTTCCGCGACGGGGTGGGGGCCCCCGTGCCCGCGGGGCTCCCGGAGGCGTTCGGGGCGCCGGTCGACCGGCCGCTCGTCGACCTCGTCGCCCGGTACGGTCGCACGCACGGCCCCTTCCACGGCGAGGAGGTCGCCGAGCGGCTCGGGCTCCCGCGGGACGCGGTCGAGCTGGCCCTTAAGGAGCTCGACCACGAGGGCCGGATCGTGTCGGGGGAGTTCCGCCCACTGTCGACGGAGGCGCACCCGCGCCGGGAGTGGTGTGACGCCGACGTCCTGCGCCGCCTGCGCCGCCGGTCGCTCGCGGTGCTCCGCAAGGAGGTGGAGCCGGTCGAGCCGGCGGCGCTGGCGCGGTTCCTGCCCGCCTGGCAGGGGGTGGGCGCTCGCGTCGCGGGTGTCGACCGCACGCTGGAGGCCGTGGAGCAGCTGCAGGGGGCGGCCCTGCCGGCGAGCGCGCTTGAGGCCGACGTGCTGCGGGCGCGGGTGGGCGGCTACACGCCGGCCTGGCTCGACGAGCTCATGGCCTCGGGGGAGATCGTGTGGGTGGGCCGCGGGCCGCTCGGCGCTGGCGACGGACGGGTCGCGCTCTACCTCCGCGACCGGGCGCCGCTGCTCGCGCCGCCGCCGCGGCCGGTGCCCGAGGAGTGGTGGACCGACCGCCACGCGGCGCTCCTCGAGCATCTGGAAGCGCGCGGGGCGTCGTTCTGGCCGCCGCTGTTCGCTGCGGGCGCCGCGGTGGGCCCCGACGCGGCCACCGAGTCCAACGTCCTCGAGGCCCTGTGGGACCTGGTGTGGGCCGGCGCGGTCACGAACGACACGCTCGCCCCGCTGCGCGCGCTCGTCGGCGG
>JACCXR010000225.1 GCA_013696915.1 Euzebyaceae bacterium | reverse complement strand
GCGACCTGATCGCCTTCACGGGCCGCACGGACATCGACCCGGTCACCCAGGCAGCGGTCGCCCACGCCCAGTTCGAGACGATCCACCCCTACGCCGACGGCAACGGACGCCTCGGCCGGCTGCTCGTGCTCTGGTTGCTGGCACGCCGGGCGGCGGTCGCGGTGCCACCGCCGGTCAGCGTGCTCGTCGCACGGGACCCCGGCGGCTACCTGGCGGGGCTGTACTGGTTCCGCACGGGGGAACTGGCGCGCTGGGTGTCGTGGTTCGCCGGCGTCGTCGAGGCGTCGGCAGGCGCGGCGATCGAGTGGGCGGGTGAGCTGGAAGCCCTGCTCGCCGACTGGCGTGGCCGCGCGGGGGACCTCCGCTCCGACGCGGCCGCCCGCGCCGTCCTCGAACTGCTGCCCGCACACCCGGTCTTGTCGGCCGGCCTGGTCGTCGAGCGCGTCGGCGTATCGGACACCGCGGCGCGGGTCGCGCTGGAGGCGCTCGTCGCGCGGGGAGTCCTCGAACCGTACGCGGCCGCTGCCTCCGGACCCGGGCGCCCCCGTCGCTGGTGGGTCGCCGGGGAACTCGTCGACCTCGTGGGCGGCTGGGCCGGCTGACGCCGGCGTCGCAAGGGTCGCAGCCTTGGTCGTAGGGTCGCAGCCTTGACCGAGAGCCCGTTTCTCCGCGACGTGCCGGCCGCGCAGGCCCGGACCGCATGGCGCGCCGCCTGCGCGGCCGCCGGCTGCCCGCCACGCCTGCCCGCCGTCACGGTGTCGCTGGAGGATGCGGTCGGCCGGGTCACCGCCGTTCCCGTGTGGGCGACCCGGTCCTCCCCCCCGTTCGACGCGGCCGGCATGGACGGGATCGCGGTGCGCGCGGCGGACACGGTCGGCGCCGGCGAGACGACGCCGGTGCATCTCGGCCCGGACGACTACGACGTGGTCGACACCGGCGACCCGCTGCCGGCCGGGCGGGACGCGGTCGTGATGCGCGAGCACGTCCACGACGTCGAGGGCGTCGCCGAGCTCCGCGCGGCCGTCCCCCCGTACGGGCACGTCCGCTCCATCGGCGAGGACGTCAGCGCCGCCGAGCTGCTCCTGCCGGAGGGCCACCGGCTGCGCCCCTTCGACGTCGCCGCGGCGGCGGCGGCCGGCGCGACGCAGCTGTCGGTGCGCCGGCGCCCGGTCGTCGTCGTCCTGCCCACCGGCGACGAGGTGCGGCCGGTCGGGTCGGCGACCGGGCCGGGGGAGATCCTCGACACGAACTCCCTCATGCTCGCCGCCCAGGCCCGCGAGCTCGGCTGCGAGGCCCGCTGCCTGCCGATCGAGCCGGACGACCCGGGCCGCATCACGGCCGCCGCCCGCGCGGCCGTGGCCGGCGCCGATCTGCTCATCCTCGTCGCCGGGTCCAGCGCCGGGCGCGACGACCACACCGGGCGGGTGGTCGCCGAGGCCGGCGTGCTGGCCGTGCACGGGGTGGCGGTGCGGCCCGGCCACCCGGTCGTGCTCGGGGCGATCGACGGGACGCCGGTGCTCGGTGCGCCGGGGTACCCGGTGTCCGCGGCGCTGACCTTCGAGATCTTCGCCGCGCCCCTGCTCGCCGAGCTCGAGGGCGCCGCGCCGCGCCGCCGCCCGAGAACGCGGGCGCGGCTCGCACGCAAGCTCGCCTCCCCGGTCGGCATGGACGACTGGGTGCGGGTCCGCCTCGGGCGGGTCGGCGGGACCGTCGTCGCCACGCCCCTGCCGCGCGGCGCCGGGGTCCTCACGTCGCTGGTGCGCGCCGACGGGCTGCTGGTCGTGCCGGCGGGGCTGGAGGGCCACCACCCCGGCGAGGAGGTCGACGTCGAGCTGCTCCGCGGCCTCGACGAGGTCGAGCGCACCATCGTCGTCATCGGCTCGCACGACCTCGTCCTCGACCTCGCCGCCTCCGCCCTGCGCGCGGCCGATCCCGGCATCACCCTGGCCTCGTCCAACGTCGGCTCGCTCGGCGGCCTGGTCGCGGTGCGTGACGGGCTCTGCCACCTCGCCGGCTCCCACCTGCTCGACCCCGACACCGGCGCCTACACCCTGCCCTACGTCGACCGCATCCTCGCCGGCCACGATGTGGCGGTCGTCCGGCTCGTCCACCGCGACCAGGGTCTGCTCGTCGCCCGCGGCAACCCGCTCGCCGTGAGCGGCATCGATGACCTCGCCCGACCGGACCTGCGCTATGTCAACCGGCAGCGCGGCGCCGGCACCCGCGTGCTGCTCGACGCCGAGCTGCGCCGGCGGGAGATCCGCTCCGACGAGGTGGCGGGCTACCAGCGTGAGGAGCACACCCACCTCGCGGTCGCCGCCGCCGTCGCGGCCGGGCGCGCCGACTGCGGCCTCGGCATCCTGGCCGCCGCCCGGCCCTTCGGCCTGGACTTCGTTCCCGTCGCCCGCGAGCCCTATGACCTGGTCGTCGGCGCCGGCGCACTGGACGACCCCCTGCTCGCGCCGCTGTGGGCGCTGCTGGACTCGGCGGACTTCCGGGCCGCCGTCGGGGCCCTCGGCGGCTACTCGACCGAGGAGATGGGCCGCCGCATCCGCTGAGCCGAGCGACCCCGGCCCGATGCCTCGACCAACGACGGCCGCCCTGGCGATAGCGTTGGCGCGTGAACGCTCAAGACGCGTCCGAGGGCGCCGGCGCCTGGATCGGCGAGGAGGACGCGTCGTCGCGCGACCGCATCCGCGCGCAGCTGGCCCTCACCCCCGCGGCAGCGGCTGGCGGGGCTCCGTCACGCCTACATCCTGTACCGCCACGGCCAGCAGCAGCGCGGCCGGGCCGTGATCGGTGATCCGCGAGGCGATCCGGCGGCCTGCTGAATTCGTGACCCCGGCCGTACTCCCGCTTGGCGGGCCTATGCG
>JACCXR010000137.1 GCA_013696915.1 Euzebyaceae bacterium | reverse complement strand
GCGTTGCGGATCCGGCCGCCGTCCAGGACGATCTCCTCCATCACCGCCAGGCCCAGCCCCTGGGCGATGCCGCCCTCGATCTGGCCGACGACCTGGACGGGGTTGAGGGCCCTGCCGACGTCCTGGCCGGTCGCGATCTGCACGACCCGGATCAGGCCGAGCTCGGGGTCGACGTCGGCGACGGCGCGATGGGCGGCGAACGCGAACGACACGTGGGCGTTGCCCTGACCGTCGGCGTCGAGCGGCGACGTCGGCGGGTGGTGGTAGGTGCGCACCTCCTCCACCGGGCCTTCCGCCAGCGCCTCGGCGACGCTGACCCGGAGGTCGCCGTCGACGGCGACGACCACGCCGTCGCGCAGGTCGAGCAGCTGCCGGCGTGTCCCGTCGACCGGGATGCCGTGCCGCTCGCCGACGCGGTGCAGGAGCACTTCCTCGACCGCCTCGCAGGCCGTCTGGACGGCGCCGCCGCTCATCCACGTCTGCCGCGAGGCGCTCGTCGAGCCGGCGGACCCGACCGTCGTGTCGGCGCTGCGGAGCACGACGCGCTCGACGCCGAGTGCGCTGCGGACGATCTGCTGCGCGAGCGTGACGAAGCCCTGGCCGACCTCGGCGGCGGCGCAGTGGACGGTGGCGACCGGCTCGCCGTCGGCGGCGAGCTCCAGCCGCACCCCAGCCGTCGAGAAGTCGTCGAAGCCCTCCGAGTACATGAGGTTCTTGAAGCCGACCGCGAAGCCGACGCCGCGGCGGACGTCGGCGCGCAGGGCGGTGGCGCCGGCGCCGCCGGGCAGGGCCATCGCGGGGTCACCTTCGGCGGGGTCCGGTGGCAGCGGGTGAGCGCGGGCGGCCTCGATGACCTCGCGGACGGGCGCCGTCCCGGTGATGACCTGGCCCGTGATCAGCGTGTCGCCGGTCCGCAGGGCGTTGCGCAGCCGCAGTTCGACGGGATCCATCCCGAGGGCGGTCGCGAGGCGGTCCATCTGCGCCTCGTGCGCGAAGCACGCCTGCACCGCGCCGAAGCCGCGCATGGCCCCGCAGGGCGGGTTGTTCGTGCGGACGGCCCAGCCGTCGACGACGGCGTTGGGCACCCGGTACGGCCCCGCCGCGAAGCACGCGGCGTTCGCGATCACCGCCGTGCTGGACGACGCGTAGGCCCCGCCGTCGAGCACCAGCCGGGCCTCCACCTTGACGAGGTCGCCGTCCGCGGTGGCGTGGTGCCGGTAGGCCATCCGCGCGGGGTGGCGGTGGACGTGTCCGAAGAAGGACTCCTCGCGGGAGTAGAGCATCTTCACCGGACGCCCCGTCCGCAGCGCGAGCAGGCAGACGTGGACCTGGAGGCTGACGTCCTCGCGGGCGCCGAAGGCGCCGCCGACGCCCGCCAGGGTCAGGCGCACCCGCTCCGGGGGCAGGCCGAGGCAGGCGGCGACCTGGTCGCGGTCGACGTGCAGCCACTGGGTCGAGATGTAGAGGTCGATGCCGCCGTCGCCGTCGGGCACGGCGAGGCCGGACTCCGGGCCGAGGAAGGCCTGGTCCTGCATGCCGACCTCGTAGGTGCCCTCGACGGCGACGTCGCCGGCCGCGTCGGGGTCGCCGTGGCGGATGCGCAGGTGCCGGAAGACGTTGCCGTCGGGGTGGATCGCCGGCGCGGTGATCGCGGCCTCGGCGTCGACCAGCGGGTCGAGCGGTTCGTAGTCGACGGCGATCGCCTGCACGGCCCGCCACGCGAGCTCGGGGTGGTCGGCGGCGACGGCGGCGACCGCCTCGCCCTGGTAGCGGACGACGTCGGAGGCGAAGACGGGCTGGTCGGCGTGCTCGAGACCGTACGTCGGCGCGCCGGGCACGTCGTCTGCGGTGAGGACCGCGTGGACGCCCGGCATGCGCAGCGCCCCGGAGACGTCGATCGACCGGATGCGCGCCGCGGGGTGGGGGCCGCGCAGCGTCCGGCCCCAGAGCATGCCCTCGGCGAAGGCGTCGGAGGAGAACGCGAACCGGCCCCGCACCTTCGGGATGCCGTCGGGGCGGGCGGCGCTCGTCCCGAGGCCGTCGGCGACGCCCCGGCGGGCGCCGGGCCGGGCGGCGACGGTCGAGGCGCTCCGCGGCGTCACGGGCGTGACCTCCTGCCGCGCTGGTCGCGCACGGCCTCGACGGCGGCGAGGATCCGCCCGTAGCCGGTGCAGCGGCAGAGGTTTCCGGAGATGGCCTCGCGGACCTCGAGATCGCCGGGGTCGGGGTTGCGGTCGAGCAGGTCGTGGACGGCGACGACGAGGCCGGGGGTGCAGAAGCCGCACTGCACGGCTCCGGCGTCGAGAAAGCTCTGCTGGACGTCGGTCAGAGCGTCGCCGTCCGCGAGCCCCTCGACGGTGGTGACCTCGGCATCGACGGCGTCGGCGGCGAGGACGCAGCACGAGCAGACGAGCACGCCGTCGACGAAGACCGAGCAGGAGCCGCACTCGCCCTGCTCGCAGGCGTTCTTGGCGCCGGGCAGGCCGAGCCGTTCGCGCAGGACTGCCAGCAGGCTCTCGCCCAGCCATGCCGCCTTCACCTGCTCGCGGCGGCCGTTGACGGACAGCTCGTAGGTCTCGGACTCGGCGGCCAGCGGGTGGTTGCCCGTCACGACTGGAGGCTCCTCTCGACGGCGCGGCGCGCGAGGACGCCGGCGGCGTGGCGGCGGTACTCGGCCGTGCCGCGCTGGTCGGTGATCGGGGTGCACGCCTCGGCCACGAGCTCGGCGAAGCGGCGGACCGCGCCGGGTGCGGCGCGTGGGCCGTCCCAGTCGATCTCGCCGGACAGGAAGTCCTCCGCGGCCCGCGGCCGCAGCGGACGGGGGCCGACCGAGCCCAGACCGCACCGGACCCGGCGGGCGTCGAGGTCGAGCACCAGCGCCAGGCAGGCGATCGAGATCACCATGGCGTTGCGGGTGCCGATCTTGAGGAACTGCTGCGGCCCGGTGACGCGGGGGACGCGGACGCGGGTGATGATCTCGCCGGGGCGGCGGTCGGTGCGCTTGGGACCGGTGATGAACTCGTCGAGGGCGACGGTCCTGGTCCCTTCCGGGCCGGCGAGGTCGACCTCGGCGTCGAGCGCGACCAGCAGCGGGAGCGTGTCGCCGGCGGGGCTGGCGGTGCCGACGTTGCCGCCAATGGTCCCGGCGTTGCGGATCTGGGGGGACCCGACCGTGCGCCCGGCGGCCGCCAGGGCGGGGAAGTCCTCTGCGAGGTCGGCCTCGATCTCGGCGTAGGTCAGCATGGCCCCGAGGGTGACGTGGCCGTCGGCGTGCTCGTGACCCTGCAGCTCGACGACCCGTCGCAGCGCCACGATGTCCGTGGGGCGGCGGTGGCCGAAGTTGACCTCGACCATGAAGTCCGTGCCGCCGGCGAGCAGGTGCGCGTCCGGCGTCGCCTCCAGCGCGCCGAGCGCCTCGGCCAGCGTCCGCGGCCGCGCCACCGTCATGCCCTCGCCCCCTCCGCCTTCCGGTCGGCCCCCTGTCCGGGGAGCGTGCGGGAAGCCCCCGGCGCTGTCAACGCGCTGCCGATGGTGGGACATGTGCGCCGCGGTTGGCTGCTAGCGTCGCTCCATGAGGACGGCGCGGGACGGCAGACGCCTGAGGTCCGTTGGGCAGGTCTTCCAGGGCGTCTACGTGGTCTTGGCCGTGGCGCTCGCCGTCGTCGCCGACGGGGGGATCCGCTGGCTGTGGGCCGGCGTGGCGGTCCTCGACGGGACCGGTCTGGCGGTGCAGACCTTGGGTTCGGCGTCAGGCCGATGCGTCGCCGGACGAGAAGGGCCGCTTCCCGGGCGAACCGCGGAGCGACTCACGGCTCATCGAGTGACCGGCACCAGAGCCAGGAGCAGTCCTCCCACGACGACGAGGACGACCAACGACGCCCGCACCGGGTGGCCGCCACCCAGTCCGTCACGTGCCGGACCTGCGCCCGCCGGGCCGATTGATCCAGTACTGGCGGGTGAAGTGCACGGCGAGGACCGCCGACCCCACCAGGACGGCTGCGTCCACGAGGCGGTTCCACGAGCCCTTGAGAAAGAGCGAGGCTGAGACCGCAGCAGTGAGCCAGGCCGACGTCGCCGCCAGCCCGTAGGTCGGCCGCCGTTCCTCTCCCATCACCTCCAACCCCCGGGTAGCGGTACCTTCAAGAGGGTGAACCGCCCCGGGTTTGGTTCAGCCCGATGACCTCACCGGAGTGCTGTCGGCGTGGGAGCGGCGGATCCCGGCGGGCCTGGGGTACTGGCACGTCGAGGAGGACGCCGACTGCAGCGCTTCGCCGCGCAGCACCCCCTGCCCGACAGCGTCGAGGGCGACCAGTCGCTGCGGGCCAAGGCGCCCGTGCAGTTCGGCACCCTTGGATCGGGCAACCACTTCCTCGAGCTGTCCCGCCGACAGCGCGAGCAGGTTTGGCTGATGCTGCACTCCGGCACGCGCGGGGTCGGCAACGCCCTGGCCATGCGGCACGTCGAGGCGGCCAAGGACCTGATGCGGCGGTACTTCATCGAGCTGCCGACCCCGACCTCGCCTACCTGGTGCAGGGCACGGCTGAGTTCGACGCCTACATCCGCGACCTGCAGTGGGCTCAGGCCTACGCCTTCGGCTCGCGCCAGCGGATGATGGACGTCGCCACCGCGTGCCTGGCCAAGGCGATCGGCCGCCCCGCAGCCGTCGTCCGGGTGGTCAACAACCACCACAGCTACGCCCGCATCGAGCACCACGGGCAGGACCTGTGGATCACCCGCAAGGGGGCGATCAGCGCCCGCGACGGCGAGCTGGGCGTCATCCCCGGGTCGATGGGGACCGGGTCGTTCATCGTGAGGGGCCTGGGCAACCCGGCGTCCCACACCTCCGCCTCGCGCGGCGCGGGTCAGGCGATGTCGCGGTCCCAGGCCCGCAAGCGCTTCTCGCCCGCCGACCTCGAATCCGCGATGGAGGGGCGCACCTGGCTGACCAAGGACGCGGCGGCCCTGGTCGACGAGATCCCCGGCGCCTACAAGGACCTGGCCCAGGTCATGGCCGACCAGACCGACCTGGTCGCCATCGAGCACCAGCTGACCACCGTCATCGACTACAAGGGCGTGGAGAAGGGCAAACGCCGGGGATCGCCTGACGGGCGGTCGTCGGGTGCGGGCTGACGCGGCAGCGGCCCGGAGCGCCTCAGCTGACCTCCTCGTCCAGGCCTGCCTCGCGCAACCGGGCCCGCAGCTCCTCGACTCGTGCCACCTCACGGTCGGCTCGGGTGCGTTCCTGTTCGGCGTGGGCCGACGCTGCAGCCAGTCGCCGCCGTGCATCGGCCAGCAGCCGCAGTGCGTCGTGGGTCAACGGCCATGGCGGACCGCCGTCAAGGTCGGTCACCACCAGGTCGCGACCCCCTGCCAGACGCGCACCGAGCAGGGGCACCTCGATGGGGTCCTCGGCCGTGGTGGACGTCGCGGCGGCGATGTACCGGGTCGCATCGTCGGGGTCGATGACCAGATCCCGTACCATGGTGCCGCCCACCGCGAACGGATCGACGATCACCACCTGCCCGACGCCGGAGGCGCGAGCCCGCTGCAGTCGCTGCTCGTAGTCGCTGCCGGTGTCGTCCTCGGACCAGACCTCAAGGATCACCTGCGGCACTGCGCCACCCTCGATCCAGGACTTGAAGCTCTTGCGTTCGGCCTGGGGCCGACCGTGCACGACCATCACGTCGGGGTCCAATCGGATGCGGGTGTCGCTCTTGTCGGGAAACCAAGCCAGACGGCTGTGGACCGCGACGTCGTCGTGACCCGCGAACCACGCGCGGACGCCCGCGGCGAGCTGGTCGACGAGGAGGCGGTGGAGATCGTGTTCCGGCACGGTCTCCTCCTCCGGCACGAGCAGCACGACATCATCCACGCCGAGATCGGTGGGCATGCGCTGGACGTTAGCCATCACGCCTCCTGCCACGAGCGGGAACCATCGGTGCTGTGGACAACTCTAGACCGTCGGTGCCGAAGGCTCCGGCGATTCGGCAGCTCAGGCGGTGCCGATCAGGCTCGCGACGATCCTGGCCGACAGCGAGACCAGCGGCAGTCCGCCGCCCGGGTGGGCTGACCCGCCGACGAGGAACAGACCGGGAACGGGCGAACGGTTCGCGGGGCGCAGGAACGCCGCCCGGCGGCTGTTGGATGACGTGCCGTAGATGGCGCTCCCCTCCGCCCTGGTGCGCGTCGCGAGGTCGGCGGGGGTGATCACGGCCCGGCAGCGGACGCGGTCGCGCACGTCCAAGCCTCGGGCTGCCAGCAGGGCGAGCAGGTGCCCGGCGTAGGCCTCGGCCACCCCGCGCGCCGTCCAGTCCACCTCGCCCTGCCCCTGGCGGGGCGCGTTGACCAGCAGCAACCACGCCTCGTGACCGGCGGGGGCGACCGCCGCGTCATCTGGCACCGACAGGTAGGGCGTG
>JACCXR010000108.1 GCA_013696915.1 Euzebyaceae bacterium | reverse complement strand
GCCGCGCCGGGTGCAGCGCGCTGCTGCTGAACACGGCCCTGCCCGCGGTCCAGTGGGCTCGCCAGCTCGCCGCAGTCCAGCCGGCGGTGTGCGTGGCCGACGCGCCCCATCTCGACCGCATGCGCGCCGCCGCTCCCCGCGTGCGGCTGGTCGCCGCGCCCGACGACGTGTCGCTGGACCCGGCGTCGGCAGCCGACGACCCCGCCCTGGAGGTCCGCGAGAACGCGCCGGTGGTCCTCCTCGCGACTTCGGGCACGACCGGCGAGCCGAAGGTCATCCCGCTGACCAACCGCGGGCTGATCCACGCGGGCCTGGCCTATCTCGACCTGCTCCCCTGGGGTGACGCCGAGCGCAGCCTGGTCGTGATGCCGCTCTACTACATCGGGGCGCTCTCCACCCAGACCGTGCCGATGCCGCTGATCGGCGGCTGCAACGTCGTGCCCGCCGACACCCGGGCCGCCGCCGCGGCGCGCGAGATCGTCGAGCGACGGATCACGTTCGTCGACGCGGTGCCCTCATGGCTCGGGCTGCTCGTCCGCCAGCCGCCGTTCTCCGCGCCGCGCTGGCGGAGTCTGGTCCACGGCGGCAGCCCGATGCCCGCCGCGACCGCTGCGGCGCTCGCCGCCGCCCATCCCGGACTGGCGATGTTCGACGTGTGGGGGCTATCCGAAGCCCACGGCCCCGTCACCGCGCATCGGTACGACCCCGAACGGCCTCCTGCCGCCGGCGTCGTCGGGCGGCCGTTGACGGGTCTGCGTGTCCGTGCGCGCGCGCCGGCCGGCGACGCGGCCCCCGGCGAAGCGGGCGAGCTGGAGGTCCACGGGCCGACCGTCATGGCGGGATACGTCAACCGGCCCGCAACGATCCGCCGAGGCGGATGGCTGCCCACCGGCGACGTCGGCAGCGTCGACGGCTCGGGCGCGGTGCGGGTGCTCGCGCGCGCCAAGGACGTCATCGATCGCGGCGGGCGCACGATCCACAGCGTCGAGGTCGAGGCCGCCCTGCGGTCGGTTGCGGGTGTCCTCGACGCGGCGGTCTACGGGACGCCGGACCCGGTCGCGGGCGAAGCGGTCGCGGCTGCCCTGGTCCTGGACCCGGCCGCCGAGTTGGACATCCCCGCCCTGCGCGCGGCCGTCAGGGAGCGGGTCGGCGGTCACGCGGTGCCCCGCCTCGTCCGCGTGGTGGACGACCTGCCGCGCAACGCCGCAGGCAAGGTGGACAAACGGCGGCTGCGGCGGGCCGACTGAGCGGGCCGGCCGCCGGTCGGGCGGCGTCAGGTCGGCGGTGGCGGAAATCCTTCGAATGTGCCATTGCCGCGCGCCGGGCTCGGCGTGCACGTGAGCGGCCGGGAGGGCGGGCGCCCGGTCGTGGAGAGAGTGCGACCTCGGCGCGGTATCCCGCGCCAACGTCGCATTCGACGGGGTCCTCCGGCAGATGTCGGTCCCCGCGGGGCGCGACCCCCCAAGAGTCCCTCGCCCATTAGGGTTGGGCCGTGGTGGCGATCGACCGGATCCGCCCTGACGCGTGGCGGCGCGCACGCGCCGTCCGACTCCGCGCCCTGCACGACGCGCCGGATGCCTTCTGGGTCACCGCCGACGAGGAGTCGGCAACGACCGCCGCGCAGTGGCGCCGGCGGCTCGCCAGCCCGGACGCGGCCACGTTCGTCGCGAGTCGGGACGGTGTCGACGTGGGGCTCGTCGTCGGGGCGCGCCATCGCGAGCATGACGGCGACGCGGGCCTGTACTCCATGTGGGTCGCGCCGGAAGCCCGGGGCCACGGCGTGGCCGCCGCCCTCATCGTGGCCGTCATCGACTGGGCGCGGGTGGCCGGCTACCGGTCCCTGCGCCTGGACGTCGGGGACTGGAACGCCGACGCGGTGCGGCTGTACGCGCGGATGGGTTTCGAGCCGACCGGAACGGTCGCCGCGTTCCCGGCGCCACGGAACCACATCACCGAGCACGAGCGCGCCTTCGACCTCCGGCCCTGAGGCTCTGCTCCCTGAGCCGGGTGGCGACACGCGTCAGTCTCGACAGGCGTTGCGGGGCTGATCACACTCCAGGTGGTTGCGCGCGTCCCGCTCTTCGTTGCGGCTGCAGCGCAGCCGGCGAGGAGCGGTGATGCCGGACGAGGTCTCGTCAACGGCAGGTTCGCGCGCCTCCACGATCCTCAGGGCAACCCCGTTCAGCTCTGGCAGGCAGCCGGTGCGGACCCGCAGGACCCTCGTACGTCGTCCGTTGATCGCCGGCCTCGTCCGTTGAATGCCGGCCTGGAGGCGATGTACGCTGGTACATCATGCGGCGCACGCAGATCTACCTCGACGAGGTGCAGCACGAGCAGCTGCGCACTCAAGCGCGCGCGCGTGGGACGACCGCGTCAGCCCTGATCCGCGAGGCGGTAGCCCGCATGCTGGCCGGTGACGACGGGGACGCACGGCTGGACGCCTACGCCACCGTCCTCCGGGACCTCCGGGCGGGCAAGCCGTCGGACCTCCCGCCGGGCGCGGTGTTCGTCGAGAACATCCGCTCGGCTGACGCGCGGCGCCTGGCAGACCTCGCCGAAGACATCCACAAACGGCTGGGCGATCCTGACCCGTGAACGTGCTCCTCGACACGGGGGTGCTCATCGACGCGCTGCGTCGCGACGACCGCGCACTGGATTTCCTCGAGGCACTCTCCGACGTCCCGGCCGCGACCGAGGTCACGCGCGTCGAGCTGGTCCAGGGTTTGCGGTCCCCAGAGCGCCGAGACGCCGAGCGCCTGATGAGCACCATCGGCTGGATCCCCCTCACCGAGCCGATCGCCCGGCTTGCTGGCAGGCTCGGGAGGAGGTGGCGTGCGAGCCACCAGGGGATCGGGGTCGCGGACCTGGTCATCGCGGCGACGGTCGACCTCCACGGCCTGGAACTAGCCACGACCAACGTCCGGCACTTCCCGATGCTCGAGGGGCTCCAGGCCCCTTACTGAGCGGTGTCGCCAGCCGGCGTTGGGTGGACCACCGGGTGGTCGCATCGTTCTGGGAACCCGCGTTCAGCCATCTCGATCTGCCCCGGGGCAGCCGGGGCGGAGGCCACCGCCGGCGGATCCACCTGGGTGAGGTTCGCCCGGGACTGGCCGGCCAGCCCCGGAGCGGTCGGCTGGAGCTGATGGGCCAGCGGGCACGCCTCCGCCCTGGTGGTGGAGATTGCCGGCGACCGCGACGCCCGTGACTCCGCGGCGCTGCAGGCGCTCCACACCCTGACGGATCTCGCCGAGGACGAGAACGCTGATGTGGAGCTGGTTGCCCCGGACCGAGGCGAGCCAGGTCGTGACGCCCGGGTCGGCCCGACCACCCTTGCGCGCCTCGGAGACCAGGTTGGTGTCCAGGAGGTATCTATCCATCCAGTTCGACCAGTCGCGCCGGCGCGTCCTCCCGCCGGAGATCAAGCGCGTCGAGGTCGGGCGCACTGCACAGGAAGTCCTTGAAATCGCCGCCCCCCCCCGGCGATCAAGCGGTCCAGTTGCCTCGCCGAGATCACCACGACCGCGTGCTTGCCTCGACGCGTCACCGTCTGCGGGCCCTCCTCGATCGCACGGCGCACCAGCTCGCTGAATCGCTGCTTCGCGTCGTGGAGTTGCGAGGTCACCGCCATCTCCTGTCTGGTCAGTCTAGACAGGAAGCCACGGGCTCCTGACCCATCGCGTCGGTCCTCAGGCCGCTCGACCACACCAGGAACTCACTCCGCGGCAGGCTCGACACGTACACCCGGCAGTGCCACACTCACTGCCGCCGTCCAGGGGAGCCCATGGTCGAGGTGAACGCGGTCCTCGCAGCGGCACGCGACGCCTACGCCCGTCGCGACTGGCCCGCTGCCCGCGAGGGCTTCGACGCTGCTCGCGAAGTCGCTGCGCTGTCGGCGGATGACCTGTCCGCTCTGGGTGACGCGGCCTGGTGGCTGGGTCACATCGAGGAGTCGTTGGCCGCCAGCGAGCAGGCGTACCACGGCTACCTCGACGCCGGGCAGCCGCGGCAGGCGGCGATGGCCGCGCTGGGGGTCGCCTATCTGTCGTTCCTGCGGGGCAGGGAGGCCGTCGGGACGGGCTGGATGAGCCGCGCCCAGCGGCTGGTCGCCGACCAGCCCGAGTGCGTCGAGCAGGGCTACCTGCTTTACGTCCTGCAGGTCGAGGCGGCGCTCGACGGCCCCGACGTGGCTGCCGTCGTCGCCGCTGCCCGCGGGGTCCGCGAGCTGGGGCGCCGGCACGGCGATCCCACCCTGGTCGCGGCGGGGACCCTCGGCGAGGGCCGGATGCTGGTCCGCCACGGGCGGGTCGCGGAGGGCCTGGCGCTGCTGGACGAGGCGATGGTCGCGGTGCTGTCCGAGGAGCTCACCCCGGAGTGGGCGGGCAACATCTACTGCCACATGATGGCGGCCTGCCACGAGCTGTGCGACATCGCCCGCGCGCGGGAGTGGACCGAGGCGACCACCCGCTGGCTGGCCACCCTGCCCGCCGCGGTGCTGTTCACCGGGATCTGCCGGGTCCACCGCTCCCAGGTCCTGCAAATCACCGGTGAATGGGACCGTGCGGAGTCCGAGGCAGCGCGGGTCTGCGCCGACCTCGCCGAGCTGCACGTCGCCACCGCCGCCGAGGGCCACTACCAGGTCGGTGAGTTGCGTCGCCTGCGCGGCGACCTCGCCGCCGCCGAGCAGGCCTACCAGCGCGCCCACGAGCACGGCCGCGATCCCCAGCCCGGCCTGGCGCTGGCCTACCTCGCCCGGGGACGGGCCGACACGGCGTCGGCGGCCATCCGCGCGGCCCTGGTCGCCCACAGCGACAACCGGCTTGCCCGCGCCAGGTTGTGCGCCGCACAGGTGGAGACCGCGCTGGCCACAGGCGACATCCCCACCGCCACCAAAGCCTGCGACGAGCTGGACGAGACCGCCGCGGTCTACGCAAGCTCCGGGCTGCAGGCCATGGCCCACCATGCCCGCGGCGCGATCACCCTCGCCGACGGGCACCCCGCCGAGGCGCTGGGTGTCCTGCGCGCCGCCTGCCGCCGCTGGCGGGAGCTCGCGGCCCCCTACGAGGCGGCCAAGGTCGGTGTGCTGCTCGCGCAGGCCTACCGGGCGCTCGAGGACACCGACGCCGCCGCACGCGAGCTGGCCGCCGCCGAGGTGGTCTTCGCGCGCCTCGGCGCGATCCCCGACTTCGAGCACGTCGCCGCCTTGCGGCACCGTCCGTCCCTGCCGGGCGGCCTGACCGCACGCGAGGTCAAGGTGCTCGCGCTGGTCGCGGCCGGCCAGACCAACCGGGCGGTGGCCACCGCGCTGGTGCTCAGCGAGAAGACCGTGGCCCGGCACCTGTCGAACATCTTCACCAAGCTCGGGCTGTCGTCGCGCACCCAGGCGGCCGCCTACGCCTTCGAGCACGGGCTGATCGCGCCGGGGTCGACAGGCTGACGTGGACGCTCTCGCCGCGGTGACCGCGAGCACGTTCCGTGGTTGCGGTCTCAGCAGTCAAGCGTCGCTGCCGCGACCGCGCTGATCAGGTGCCGGCGGTCGCTGGGGATCACGCCGAGCCGGCGCACGAGCATCGACTTGGGGAACGGGCGGAGGTTGTCGAAGCTGGCGACGGACTGGTGCGGCAGCCCCTCGTCACCGCCGACGGGCAGCTCGCTGGGCACGCCGCGCACACGGCGGGTCACCGGCGCGACGAGCACGCGCTGCATGGCGTCGTTGGCGGCGTCGCGGCTGACGACGAGGAACGGGCGGCCCTTCTCGTCGGGCGTCTCACCCCACCACAGCTCGCCGCGGGCTACCACCAGCGCTCCCACGGCTCGTCGGCGATGGCTGCGGTCGCGAGCCGCTCGGCCTCGGCGAGGACGTCGTGGTCGGGATGGCGGGCCGCGACGGCCGTTGCCGCAGTCACACGCCCACTCACACGCTGGCGGCTATCGTCGATCGGTCAAGGGAGGTAGGCATGGGGCTGACGGTGCGTCTGCTCGGCCGGCCGGTCCTCGAGCGCGACGGCCGGGAGGTCCAGGCGCCCCGCGGGCGCAAGCCGTGGGCCCTGCTCGCCTACCTGGTGTTGGCGGAGCGGCCGCCGAGCCGGCACCGGCTGGTGTCGCTGCTGTTCGCCGACGCCGATGATCCTCTCCGGGCCCTGCGCTGGAACCTTTCGGAGCTGCGTCGCGCCCTCACCGATGCGGCCACCATCGCCGGCGACCCCGTCCAGTTGCGGCTGCACGACGGTCACCGCACGGATGTGCAGACGCTGGGGTCCGGCCACCGGTGTGACGAGGGCGAGCTGGCGCGCCTCGGTGGCGACCTGCTCGAGGGGATCGACCTCGACGCCAGTCCGGCGTTCGAGGCGTGGCTGGTCGTCGAGCGCCAGCGGTTGGCCGCCAGCTGCCGCGCGCTGCTGTACGAGGCCGCGCTCGACGCGCTCGCGCAGGGTCGCCCCGAACCGGCCGCCGACCTGGCGGTCCGCATCCTCGAGCTCGACCCGCTCAACCCCGACTACCACACGGTGCTGGTCCGAAGCCTCGCCGAGGCGGGCGACGGCCGCGGTGCGCGGTTGCAGGCTGCTCGCTGTCGGGACCTGTTCCGCCGCGAGCTGGGCCAGGATGCGCCGCCGTCGGTTACCCGGGCGGCGGAGATCGCCGATTCGCAGGCAAGCGTGCGGGGTGTCGTCGTGAGCCGGGCCAGCGGCCGTTCGTACCTGGATGCGGGCCGGGCGTCGCTGCTCGCGGGCGCGGTCGACCTCGCGCTCGAACAGCTCCGCCGCGCGGTCGACGTGGCCCGCAGCGCAGAGGATCTGTCGTTGTGCGCGGAGTCGCTCGTCGCTCTCGCTGGCGGCAAGATCCATGGGGCTGGCGGCCGTGGGGCGGAGGTCGCCGGGCTTCTCCACGAGGGACTCGCCGCGGCCCGCACGGCGGGAGATGAAAGGACCGCTGCAGCCGCGTGCCGGGAACTCGCATTTCTGGGCGTACAGCTCGGTCACCACGAGCGTGTGAATGCGTGGCTGGACGAGGCCGAGCGGCTCGGCCTCGACGACTCCGAGCACGCTCGGGTGCTCGGCGTGCGCGGCATGGCCCACTCCGACGCCGCCGATTACCCGGTGGCGCTGGAGGCTTTGCACCGGTCGATCGAGCATGCGGAGCGTGCCGGTGGGCGCCGTCAGGCGGCCTGGTCACGCTCGATGATCGGTCGCATCCACCTGCTGCGCGGCGAGCCCGCACAGGCGGCGCTCGTCCTCGACCAGGCGCTGGAGACGCTCCACGACACCCGGTGGACCGCGTTCCTGCCGTGGGCCGAGAGCTTCCGCGCGGAAGCGGCCCTCGACTGCGGCGAACCAGACACGGCGGGCGAGCTGCTCGAGCACGCCTGGGTGCTGGCCACCGAGGCGCGCGATCACTGCTGGATGG
>JACCXR010000009.1 GCA_013696915.1 Euzebyaceae bacterium | reverse complement strand
CGTCCAGCACGACGGTGCGACGGCGCCCGACCGCCTCCAGCAGCTGCTTGCTCGTCAGTCCCACAGCGCGGCGGATCCGGCGGGGCAGCGTGTCCTCCTCCTCACGGGTCGCGTCGCTGAACGCGTCGAGGCGGTCACGTTCGGCGTCGAGGAACTCGCGGTAGCGCAGGAGATCATCCCGCTCCTCATGCGCCCGCAGCAGCGTGAAGTAGGCCGCGTCGTACTCCGACTTCAGGCTCACGATGGGCTCACAGGCTGTCAGCCAGCTCGGCGAGCAGGTACGCCTCGGCCAGGCAGGCGTTGCGCCAATCACCCAGGTGGAGCGACTCGTCGGTGCCGTGCGCCCGCGTGTCCGGGTCCTCCACGCCGGTCAGCAGCGCGGGGGCCGGGCTCCCGTCGGGGCCGGCGAACGCCTGCGCGAACGGCTCGATGAACGGGATGCTGCCGCCGACACCCATGAGCACGGCAGGCTGTCCGTAGGCGTCGCCCAGCGCGCGCAGCGCGGCTTCGAACGCGGGACCCCGCGGGTCGGCGACGAACGCGCCGACGGCCGCGCCTGGAGTGACCTGCACGTGCAGACCCCATGGCGCCGCGGACTCCAGGTGCCCGCACAGCAGATCACGGGCGCGCACCGGGTCCTGGCCGGGCGCAAGGCGCAGGCTCACTCGCGCCCGCGCCGACGCCACGAGGGTGTTCGAGGACGTCGCCACCGCCGGCGCGTCGAGCCCGATGATCGTCAGGTTGGGCCGCATCCACAGCCTCTCCAGCGGGTGGACTTCCTGGTCCCCGCCGAGGACCACCCCGTCCAGCAGGCCCGCCTCGGCGCGGAACGCGGCCTCGTCGAAGCCGAGCGCATCCAGGCGGGCGCGCTCGGCCTCGGTCACCGACCGCACGTCGTCGGCGAGGCCGGGGACGGCGACCGCGCCGGTGTCGTCGGTGAGCCCGGCCAGGAGCTTGACCATGCCGGTGAGCGGGTCAGGGACGGGGCCGCCGTACATCCCGGAGTGCAGGCTGTGGTCCAGGCCGCGGACCTCGACGTCGCAGTCGGCCAACCCGCGCAGCAGGTAGGTGAGGCTCGGCGTCCCGATCTTCCAGTTGGCCGAGTCGGTGATCACGATGACGTCGGCGCGCAGCAGGTCAGCGTAGCCATCGAGCAGCGCGCCGAGGTGGGCGCTGCCAATCTCCTCCTCGCCCTCGATGATCACCTTGACGTTCACGGGCAGCCGGCCTTGGGCCTCCAGCCAGGCGTCGACGGCGGCGACATGGACGATGACACCGGCCTTGTCGTCCGCGGCGCCGCGGCCGTACAGGCGACCGTCGCGCTCGGTCGGCGTGAACGGCGGGGAGGACCAGCCCTCGTCGGCGCCGGGCGGCTGCACGTCGTGGTGGGCGTACAGCAGCACGGTCGGGGCGTCGGGACCCGCGTCGAGCCAGTCGGCGTACACGGCGGGGTGGGCGACGTCGCCCGGCCCGTCCGCCGCGACCTCCAGGACACGGGCGTTGCGCAGACCACGCGACTCCAGCAGGTCGCGCACGGCCTCGGCGCTGCGGCGCACCTCGACGGGGTCGAAACCCGCCGCGCTGACGCTGGGGATCCGCACGAGCGTCTCCAGGGCCGCGCGGTGGACCGCCATCCGGTCGTCGAGCACGTCGCGGAGACGCTCTCGCGCGGTGATCGCGGCGGTGTCGGTCGGGGTCATGGTCTGGCTCCGGCGCAGGGGTGGAGGGCGAGACTCGATGGTAGCGGGAACACCTGGCCGCTCGGGATAGTTGACATTGACGTCAGTGTCAATACTCTGGGGCACGACACCCACGCCGGTCGCCGCCCGGACGACACCAGCACGAGGACCGCCATGACCGATCTGCTGATCCGCACGACCGTACGGCTTCCGGTAGCGCCCGTCGAGGGCCCGCTCGACGCGGACGCTCACGCCGGTTGCCTGGACAGCACGGTCGCCGCCGAGCTGGCCATGACGGTGGCACCCAGCACCGGCCGCTTCCGGCCGGCCGTCGACCCCGGCAGCGCGGTGTCCGAGGGTCTCCTCGTCGGTCACGTGACCGGCGGCGCCGGCCGCGCCGACGCGGTGTACGCTCCGGTCGCAGGCGTGGTCGCCGCCCTGCTGGTGCGGCCCGGCCAGCTCGTCAACAAGGGACGCGGCCTGGTGTGGCTGCAGCGCAGCGCGGCTCTCGCGTCCGCTTGAACAACCGCGGAGACGACAGGAGCGCGCCCATGACCGACCGGGCAGCCGTGCTCACCGGGCTCGGGGTGAACGTCCCCCCGCACGTGCTCACCAACGATGACCTCGCGGAGCGCATGGACACCTCCGACGAGTGGATCCGCGCGCGCACCGGCATCCGTGAGCGGCGCGTCGCCGACGATGACACCGCCACAGCCGATCTCGCCGTCGAGGCGGGTCTGCGCGCGCTCAAGTCCGCGGGCGGGACGGGCGTCGACGCGGTGATCGTGGCCACGACCACGCCCGACCGCATCTGCCCGTCGACCGCTCCCGAGGTCGCGTCCCGACTCGATCAGACCGGGGTCATGGCGTTCGACATCGGCGCGGTCTGCTCCGGGTTCGTGTACGGCCTCGCCGCCGGCGCGGGACTCATCGCCGCGGGCACCGTCGACCGCGTGCTGGTGATCGGGGCGGAGGTCATGTTCCGGTTCATGGCGCCCGCGGACCGATCCACCGCCGTGATCTTCGGCGACGGCGCCGGCGCCGTCGTCCTGCGCGCCGGTCGGTCCGACGAGCTCGGCGCGTTCGGACCGTTCGACCTGGGCGCCGACGGCGGCGGCTCGGACCTGATCCGCGTCGACGCCGGCGGGTCCCGCCTGCCCGCCAGCCGTGACGGCATCCCCGCCGACGCCCACTTCCTGCACATGGACGGGCGCGAGGTGTACCGCCATGCCGTCGCCCGCATGGTCGCGTCGTCGAGGACGGTGCTCGAGCGCGTCGGGTGGACCGTCGACGACGTCGACCGGCTGGTCGCCCACCAGGCGAACTCGCGCATCATCGACGCCGTCGGGGACCGCCTTGGCCTGCCGGCGGCCAAGCGCTTCCTGAACGTGGACCGGTACGGCAACACATCGGCGGCGTCGATCCCGCTGGCCCTGGCCGACGCCGGCCTGTCCCCGGGTGACCGAGTGCTGCTGTCCGCGTTCGGCGGCGGCCTCACCTGGGGTTCCACCGTGCTGACATGGCCCGACATCACCGTCGGCTAGAACAGGGCACGCGCCGTCCGCCGCCGCCGCGTAGGTTTCATTCACCGTTGCCGACTTCACAGGAGCCATCATGAGTGCCGTGTACGACAAGGTCGCCGACATCCTCGCCGAGAAGTTCGGCGTCCCGACCGACGACATCAGCCCCGAGGCCACGTTCGAGGACATGGACCTCGACTCGCTGGACCTGGTGGAGTTCGCCCTCGCGGCCGAGGAGGAGCTCGGCGTGCGGATCAGCGACGAGGAGGCCGAGGATCTGAAGACCCTCAACGACACGGTCTCGCTGCTCGAGTCCAAGGGCGCGAAGGCGTGAGCCGCGAGCCCGTCGCCGTAACGGGACTCGGGCTCGTCACCCCCGCGGGCCTCGGAGTCGAGGCCAGCTGGCGAGGGGTGCTGTCCGGGCGTTCACCCGCGGCGAAGGACCCCAACCTCGCCGGCGTCGCGGTCGACATCTCCTGCAAAGTCCCCGAGTTCGACGCGACCGAGCAGCTGGGCCGCAAGGCCGCGCGCCGGCTGGACCGGTTCGTGCAGCTGGCCGTCGTCGCCGCGCGTGAGGCCATCGCCGACGCCGGGCTCGACCCCGATGGCTGGGACGGTCCCCGCGTGGGGGTCGTCATCGGCTGTGGCATGGGCGGCGCGGCCACCTGGGAGGAGCAGCACCGCCGCATGCTCGAGCACGGGCCGGAGCGTGTCAGCGCGATGCTGATCCCGATGCTCGTCCCCAACATGGTGGCCGGTCAGCTGGCCATGGAGTTCCACGCGACCGGGCCCAACCTGGTGACGGCGACCGCGTGCGCCTCGGGGGCGACCGCGATCGGGGTCGCGCGCGACCTGCTGCGCTCCGGAGCCTGCGACGTCGTGGTGGCCGGCGGCACGGAAGCGGGCCTGACCCCGCTGTCGATCGCCGGCTTCGCGCAGATGGGGGCGCTGTCCGTTCGGGTCGACGACCCCACGGGCGCCTCACGGCCGTTCGATGTCGCCCGCGACGGGTTCGTGGCCGCGGAGGCGGCCGGGATCCTGGTGCTGGAGCGAGGAGCCGACGCGGCCGCGCGCGGCGCAAGAGTGCGCGCGAACCTGGCCGGCTACGGAGCCAGCGCCGACGGGTACCACATCACCGCGCCGGACCCCGACGGCGGCGGCGCGGAGCGAGCCATGCGCGCTGCGCTGGCCGACGGTGACCTGTCGGCGGGCGAGGTGGGCCACGTGAACGCCCACGGCACGTCGACGCCGCTGAACGACCGGTCGGAGGCGCAGACGATCCGCCGCGTCCTCGGAGCAGACGTGAGCGTGACCTCGACCAAGGGTGTCACCGGGCACTCGCTGGGTGCGGCGGGAGCCATCGAGGCGGCCTTCTCCGCCCTGACCCTCGAGCATGGGGTCGTGCCGCCCACGGCGAACCTGGAGAGCCAGGATCCCGAGATCGAGGTCGACATCGTCGCCAAGGCGCCGCGTGAGCAGGCCGTGGACGTCGTCATGAGCAACTCGTTCGGGTTCGGCGGCCAGAACGCCGTCCTCGTACTCACTAAGGCCTGACACCGGCCACGGCCCACCCGGAGGGCGCATGTCCGACATCGATGTCCGCGCCGACCGTCTGGCGCGGGTGAAGGCGCTCACCGACGACGGCACCTTCACCGAGTTCGGCTCGCAGGCGCGACATCATGTGCACGCCTTCGACATGCAGCGCAAGCGGCCCGCGGGGGACGGCGTGGTCACCGGGGTCGGCCGCGTGCACGGTCGGCCGGTCGCGCTGTTCTCGCAGGACCCCACGGCGCTCGGCGGATCGCTCGGGGAGACGCATGCCAGCAAGATCGCGCGCATGCTCGACCACGCGGCCAGGGCCAGGTGCCCGATCGTCGGCCTGCTGGACTCCGGGGGCGCCCGCATCCAGGAGGGCGTGGCCGCCCTCGACGGGTACGGTGAGATCTTCCGCCGCAACGTCCAGTGCAGCGGGAGGATCCCGCAGGTCAGCGTCGTGCTCGGCCCCTGCGCGGGGGGCGCCGTCTACTCGCCCGCCCTCACCGACGTGGTGATCATGCAGCGCGGCAAGGCGCACATGTTCGTCACCGGTCCGCGCGTCGTGAAGGCCGTGACCTTCGAGGACGTGAGCCTCGCGGACCTCGGCGGAGCCGACGTGCACGCCCAGGCGTCTGGCGTCGCGCACCTGGTCGCGGACACCGCCGAGGAGTCCCTGGACCTGGCCCGCCGCGTGCTCGGCTTCCTCCCCGGATCCTGCTGGGAGCGCCCGCCCACCTACGCGCCAGGCGACCCGCTGCCGATGCCGGAGGGTGGGGGGATCCCCGACGACCACCGGATGCCCTATGACGTGCGCCTGGTCATCGGTGGCGTCGTCGACGCCGGCAGCTTCCTGGAGCTGCACGAGCGCTTCGCGCCCAACATCGTGGTCGGCTTCGCCCGGATCGACGGCCAGGCGGTCGGCGTGGTCGCCAACCAGCCGCTGGTGCTGGCCGGCTGCCTGGACATCGACGCCTCGGAGAAGGCCGCCCGGTTCGTGCGGATGTGCGACGCGTTCGGCCTGCCGCTGGTGACCCTGGTCGACGTACCCGGCTTCCTGCCCGGCACCGGCCAGGAGGCCAGCGGCATCATCCGCAAGGGCGCGAAGCTGCTGTACGCGTATGCCGAGGCGACGGTTCCGCGGGTCACCGTGGTGCTGCGCAAAGCGTTCGGCGGCGCCTACATCGTGATGAACTCCAAGTCCCTCGGCGCCGACGCCGCCTTCAGCTGGCCAGGTGCCGAGCTGGCGGTCATGGGCGCCGAGGGCGCGGTCGACGTCATCTACCGTCGTGACCTCGAAGCGGATCCTTCCCGCCGCGACGAGCTGGTCGCCAGGTACCGCGCGGAGGCGATGGCCCCCCATATCCCCGCCGAGCGCATGTCGATCGACGAGGTCATCGCGCCAGGCCAGACGCGCGACGTGGTCGCTGCGACCCTGCGGTCTCTCGCCGACGGCGTCGAGCCCACCTACCGCCACGACAACCTGCCCCAGTGACCGATCGGCGGGCGCGCTAGGCTGCCGACCGCCCCTGCCTGATCGCCCGACGATCGGACCGTGATGCTGCTCGAAGGCAAGCACCTGCTCGTCACCGGGGTCCTCACCGACGCTTCGATCGCCTACTCGGTCGCGCGCTTGGCGCAGCAGCAGGGCGCCGAGGTCGTCCTGACCGGCTTCGGGCGCGGCATCTCGATCACCAGGCGTGTCGCCGGACGGCTGGACCCTCCGCCCGACGTGCTGGAGCTCGACGTCACCCAGCCCGAGCACCTCGAGCGGGTCGCCGGGGAGCTCACAGCGCGCTGGGATCGCCTCGACGGTGTGGTGCACGCGATCGGTTTCGCGCCCCCCAGCGCATTGGGCGGCGGCTTCCTGCGGACCCCGTGGAGTGACGTGGCGACGGCAGTGCAGGTGTCCACCTACTCCTTCGCGGCACTCGCCGCAGCGTTCGCCCCGCAGCTGGCCAAGGCGGGCGGCGGCTCGGTCGTCGGGTTGGACTTCGACGCCACGGTCGCCTGGCCGTCATACGACTGGATGGGCGTCGCCAAAGCGGGGCTCGAGTCCTGCTGCCGCTACGTCGCGCGCGACCTCGGCGAACAGGGCACCCGGGTCAACCTCGTCGCCGCCGGGCCTCTGCGCACCATGGCGGCCAAGTCGATCTCCGGGTTCGACGAGTTCGACGCCGCGTGGACCAAGCGCGCCCCGCTGGGTTGGGACGTCACCGACCCCGAGCCCGTCGCGCGTGTGGTCTGCGCCTTGCTCAGCGACTGGACCCCCGCTGTGACCGGGGAGATCGTCCACGCGGACGGTGGCGCCCACGCGATCGGCGCGGACCTGCGCTAGCGTGACGAGCATGGGTGAGCACGAGCGCACGCGAGCAAGGAGGGTGGCGAGCCGATGCCCGAGCCCACCGCACCGGTGCGTCCCGCGACGACGCGAGACCTCGACGCGATCGTCGCGCTGATCGAGCACGCTCGCCTGGAGCTGACCGGCCTCGGCGAGGCCAAGCTGTGGGTCGTCGACGGCGGTTCGGGACGGCCCGCGGTGGGCCTGATCGGCCTGGAGGCGCGTGGGGGAGCGGGCCTGCTGGGTTCGCTGACCGTGCGCGCCGACCAGCGGCGGCGAGGTCTGGGCCGCGCCCTGGTGGAGCACGCGCTGGCGCACGCGGGCGCGCAGCACTTGGCGGCCGTCTACGCGCTCACCGCCGCAGCGGGCGCGGTCTTCGAACGCTGCGGATTCGAGCCTGTCGGGCGGGACGCGCTCCCGGCCGCTCTGCGAACCTGCAGGCAGGTGCGGGCCGACGCCAACGCGGACGCCCAGGTCTACGTGCGCCCGTTGCTGGACTAGTGCCCACCGAAACTCAAGCTCGGCCTCGTCTCGGGCTCGTGCTCGGCGGCGGTGGCGTACGCGGGCTGGCTCACGTCGGTGTCCTGGCCGCCCTCGCGCGGGCCAAGATCGAGCCGGATGTGCTCGTCGGCGTGTCGATGGGCGCCCTGGTCGCCACGACCTACGCCGCCCGTGACGACTGGATGGCTGCGCTCGAATCGGTCGACCGCAGCCGCCTCCCCGCCCTGACCGACCCCCGCGACGACATCGCGCTGGCCCGCATGCGCACGCTGGTGCGAAACGCCCGCCGCCTCGCACCGTCGGTGTGGACCTGGGGCCGGCAGGGTTACGAGGACTACGGCAGGGCGACGCTCGCGACGCTGCTCGGCGAGGCGCAGACGTTCGCCGAGTGCCGGGTGCCGGTCGCGGTGATCGCGACCGATCTCGATCGTCGCGAGCGGGTCGTGTTCAACGACGGCGACCTGATCGGCGCCACGCTCGCCAGCGGCGCGATCCCCGGCCTCGCGCGTCCCGTCGTGCTCGACGGCCGCACGCTCATCGACGGCGGGTTCTCCGACCCCGCCCCCGTCGACGTGGCGCGCGACATGGGCGCCGACGTCGTGGTCGCCGTCCACACCGGCCAGCGCTACGCCGAGTTCGAGGCCGACAACTGGGCCATGGCGCTGCTGCGCGGCATCGACGTCACGCAGCGGGCGCTTGCCACCGAGCGACTCCGGCACGCCGACCTGGTGCTGCGACCAGAGTTCGCCGACCGGGTCAACCTGCTGAACTTCTCCGCGGTCTCCGACGTCGTGCGCGCGGGGGTGACGGAGGTACGTGGCCAGCTGCCCCGGCTGCGGGCACTGCTGGCCATGGCCGACGCGAGCGGAGCGAGCCCGGAGGGCGGGGATCAGACAGGGTGATGGCGAGCCGGTTCCCGGATCCGTCGCGCGCGCCTGGCGACGCGCCGCTGGCGCGCGGTGAGCAGCTGGACCCCGACACACTGATCGACGCGTACGCCCACGGCATCTTCCCCTGGCCCGTGGACGGCGACGTCTACTGGTGGTCACCGGACCCGCGTGCGGTCATCCCCCTGGACGGCGTGCGCGTGTCCCGCAGCTTGCGACGCACGCTGCGTTCGGGGTGGTTTCGCACCACGGCCGACACCGCGTTCGACGCGGTCGTGGCCGGCTGCGCCGACCGACCGGGAGACGGCGCGAGGGACTCGACCTGGATCACCCCGGCAATGCGAGCCGCCTACGGCAGCCTGCACGCCATGGGCATGGCCCACTGCGTGGAGGTGTGGGACCGCGATGGCGGACTCGTCGGTGGGCTGTACGGCGTCGCCGTCGGCGGCGCCTTCATGGGCGAGTCGATGTTCCACCGCGTCACCGACGCCTCGAAGGTCGCGCTGATCGACACCGCCCGCCGCCTGCGGGCAGGGGGGTTCACGCTGTTCGACGCCCAGCTCCCCACCGCGCATCTGACCTCCCTGGGCGCCGTGAGCACCTCGCGCCACGACTACCTCGACCTCCTTGCCGACGCGGTCAGCCGGCCTGCGGAGTTCCCGGGCGGCCCCGGACCGTGACCACAGCTGCCGCCAGGACGAGGCGTCAGCAGCTCATGGCCCTCGCTGCGCGATGGCCACGCCCAAGAGGGTGAGAATCGCCTTTCGCGGGCTGGTCCGACATTGTGTCGGAGCAGCCGCGCATAGCGCAGGAATCTCGACAGGGTGTCGACCCCGGGGCGCTCCGGCGATCAAGGGTCAGCGTCATCAGGCGGCGGGGCCGGGCTCGAACGAGACGAGGAACGCGTCGAACAGCGGCTGGACCTCCTCCCAGCGGTCCTCGGTGGTCACCAGGTTGAGCGCGTACCCGCGACCCTCGGCCACGACGGCGAAGTTGTACGCGCGCAGCTCGGCGCCGCCGCTGTCGTAGCGGTACTCCCACAGAGCGTTGTTGTCGTAGTCGCGGTAGTCGATCGGCTCGATCCGCAGCTCCTCGTAGCCTTCGAAGCGCGAGCCGAAGGACGCGGACTGTCGCTGCCAGTCGGCGACGGCGTCCCCGGCGGGGGTGTCGGTGAACTCGACTCGCAGGTAGGTCGCCGAGTCCGGGTCGGTCAGGTCGAAGCGGAACGGCTCCCGCTGCACCTGTTCCCAGTCGGGGGGGTGGGCGACCGTCGCTCCCGACGCGCCGACGGTGAATGACGACCAGTCGTCGGGCACGGTGCCGTCGTCGGCCGAGGCGTCCGTGGGCGGGGGAGCAGGGGAGGAGGTGGGCGTCGGCTCGACCGTGGTCTCGTCCTCGGTGGGGCCCGGGGCAGGGGTGGCGGGATCCTCTGCGGGGTCTTCGGCGGGGTCGGTGGCCGCCGGTTCGGTGGCCGCCGGTTCGGTGGCCACCGGTTCGGTGGCCGGCTGGGCGGCTTGCGGTTGGCTGGGCCCATCGTCGACGGCCACCTCGAGCAGGGACGGTTCGCCGCTCAGGACGGCGAACGCCGCCAGCCCGAGGAGGACCAGGATCCCGAGCACGGCCAGCCGCCGCCCCCGTCCGCCCGGATCGGCGCGCGGTCGGTCGTGACGCGCACCCTCGCCCGGCTCCCGGGCCGGCAGGGTGGCCGGGACCGCTTCCTCCGGCTCATGCCGCGCTCGCGCGGACTGACGACTCACGGGCGCGGTCGCGACGCCGCCCGCAACGGCCTCGAGCGCGGTCCGCACCTGGGCCGCGCCGGGCCGGTCTGCCGGCTCCTTCGCCAGAAGCGCCTCGAGCAGCGGCGCCAGCGGGCCCGCAGCGGCCGCGTGGCGCGGAGGATCGTGGAGGACCGCGGTCAACGTGGGGATCGCACCGCCCCGGTCGAAGGGCGGCACGCCCTCCACGGCGCAGTACAGGGTGGCCCCGAGCCCCCACAGGTCGGTCGCGGGCCCGCTGGTGCCCGAGGTCGCCTGCTCCGGCGCCATGAAGCTCGGAGAGCCGAGGATCAGTCCGGTCGCGGTCAGCGTCGCGTCATCCGCGACGCTGGCGATCCCGAAGTCCGCCAACTTCGCCGGGCCGCGATGGGGGACCATCACGTTGGAGGGCTTGACGTCACGGTGGACGACGCCCTTGGCGTGCGCCGCCTCCAGCGCCGCGAGCACGTCGAGGCCGACGCGGGCGGCATGCTCAGGGTCCAGGGGACCGACGTCCCGCACGATCGCAGCCAGCGTCGGCGCGTCCACCAGCTCCATCACCAGGTAGGCGGTGCCCTCATCGGCGAGCACGTCGAAGATCTGGGTCACCGACGGATGGGTCAGCCCTGCCGCGATGCGGGCCTCGCGCATGAAGCGGGCGCGGATCGTGTCCCGCTCGTCCGGCGGCAGAGTGTCGGGGAATGTGACCTGCTTGACGGCCACGTGCCGGCGCAGCAGCGTGTCCTGCGCGAGCCACACCGTGCCCACGCCACCGCGCCCGAGCTGGGAGAGCAGCTCGTAGCGGTCGCCGACCACCCGCACACCGCGCGGGTGGTCGCCTCGGGGTGAGTCAGAGGCGTCCATGTGCGCCGGTACTACCCGATGACCGCGACGCGCAGACCCGCCCGTTCGGCCGTGGGCCGCGGGCTGCGGCGCATGTCGGGGCGCATCACAGGCGCCCGATCAGCGCGCGCGGGTCGTCCACGACGTCCGCCGCGCCCGCGCCACGCAGGACGTCGTCGCCGAAACCGCCGCAGCGCACCGCGATCGTTCGCATCCCGATGCGCTGTGCCGCCTCGGCGTCCCAGGGGCTGTCACCGACGATGGTGACCCGCTCCGGCGCGAGGCCGAGCTCCTCGCAGCCGGCCACCAGCAGGTCGGGCGCCGGCTTGGGCGCCCCGACGTCGTCAGCGCCGATGGTGCCGGGATCGCCCACGCCCAGCGCCTCGACAAGCGCGGCGCTGACCGCGCCGCCCGCCGAGGTCGCGACCCGGAACGGGACCGCCCGCTGGCGCAGGTCCTCGACGAGGTCGGCCGCGCCGGGGGTCTGCCGCAGATTGGCGGCCTGCTCGAGGAACGCGTCCTCGTGCGCGTCGGCCAGCGGCTTGTGGTCGGCCTCTGGCTGGCCAAGCAACCATGGGACGAGGCGTTCGGACCCCATGCCGATGCCGGCGTGGATGCGCCACAGCGGGATCTGGAGACCCGCGTCGCGCAGCGCGCGATCCCAGGCGATGACGTGATGGAACACGCTGTCGACCAGCGTGCCGTCGAGATCGAGCAGAACCCCGGTGGCTGTGGAGTCGTCGGTCATGACCCCCTCCGTTCCCCGTAGCCCGCCGGTTCTCACCTGCGCTGCGCGATCGGCGCCGCCTACGCGAAACACCGCGTCGGCGCGACGTGCTCACATAGGTACATGCTCCAGGAAGTAGTGGGACGCCAGCGGCGCTAGGCAACTCCGGCGCGACGTGGCACGAGCGCGCAGGTGACCAGCGGACCCGCCGCGGCGCAGCGCCTGCGCGACCTCGCGCGGCTGCGCCGCGTCCGCGATCGGATCGACCAGGAGTACGCGCAGCCGCTGGACGTCGAGGCGCTCGCCCGCGGCGCGCACATGTCGGCCGGGCACCTCAGCCGCCAGTTCCGGCTCGCGTACGGCGAGTCGCCGTACGCTTATCTGATGACGCGGCGCATCGAGCGTGCGATGGCGCTGCTGCGGCGTGGCGACCTCAGCGTCACTGAGATCTGTTTCGAGGTTGGCTGCTCGTCGCTGGGCACCTTCAGCAGTCGCTTCACCGAGCTGGTCGGTGTGCCGCCCAGCGTCTATCGGCGCCAGGCGGCGCGTGCGACGGCGGGGATGCCGTCCTGCGTGGCGAAACAGGTGACCCGTCCGATCAGGAATCGAGAAGGGTCGACCCCGAGCCGCACGTAGAATGATTGCCATGGACATCCCCGTACACAAGGAGTGACTGCTATGGACATCACAATTCACGCGAGCTTCCTCCCGCACGACGACCCGGACGCCTCCCTGGCCTTCTACCGCGACACCCTCGGCTTCGAGGTCCGGATGGACGTCGGGTATGAGGGGATGCGCTGGCTGACCGTCGGTCCGCCCGACCAGCCTGGCACGTCCATAGTTCTGGCTCCGCCGGCCGCTAACCCCGGCATTACCGACAACGAGCGCCGCACCGTCGCCGAGATGATGGCCAAGGGCACCTACGCCATGCTCCTCCTCGCCACCACGGACCTCGACGGCACCTTCGAGCGGGTGCAGGCCAGCGACGCCGAGGTCGTCCAGGAGCCGATGGAGCAGCCGTACGGCGTCCGCGACTGCGCCTTCCGCGACCCCGCGGGCAACATGATCCGCATCCAGGAACTGCGCTGAGGGCACGATGAGCAAGGCCACGAAGTCGCCTGCGCTACACAGTGCCGACAGCCACGACCTGATCCGCGTGCACGGCGCGCGCGTGAATAACCTCAAGGATGTCAGCATCGAGATCCCGAAGCGCCGGCTGACGGTGTTCACCGGCGTCTCAGGATCGGGCAAGAGCTCGCTGGTGTTCAGCACGATCGCCGCGGAGTCGCGGCGGATGATCAACGAGACTTACAGCACGTTCGTCCAAGGGTTCATGCCGACCCTGTCCCGCCCGGACGTCGATGTCCTCGACGGGCTGACGACGGCGATCATCGTCGGCCAGGAGCGGATGGGGGCCAACCCCCGCTCCACCGTCGGCACCGTCACCGACGCCAACGCGATGCTACGCATGCTCTTCAGCCGACTCGGCGATCCGCAGATCGGCTCACCCAACGCGTACTCGTTCAACGTTCCCACTGTCACGTCGAGCGGTGCGATCAC
>JACCXR010000029.1 GCA_013696915.1 Euzebyaceae bacterium | reverse complement strand
ACGACGAACTCGGTCGGCAGGGGATGGCGCGCGGTCAGCGCGTCGATGCGCACCTCGAGGCGGTCCACCATCGCCGGCGTGACCCGGGACACCTCGTCCGCCAGCTGCGGCCAGTGCTCGACGGCCGTGGCCAGCTGCGCGGCGACGACGAACAGCTCGCGCTGGACTTCCAGGACGGTCTCGTGCCACTGCCCTTCGGCGAGCTCCGCGCGGGCGAGCCCGAGCGCCGAGCCGGCCTCGTCAAGCGTGCCGTACGCCTCGGTCCGCAGGTCGTCCTTGGCGACCCGGCCGCCGTAGAGCAGCCCGGTGGTGCCGTCGTCGCCGCGCTTGGTGTAGACCTTCATCGCCGGCGAGTCTAGTCGGCCCCTGCGACCGGCCCGCGCCGCGTTGCGGTGCGACGGGGCGCTCGGGTACCGTCCGGACCGGGAGACGGCCGGGTCCGACGATTCCGCCCCGGCCGGCATCCTGCGCCTCGGTCCGGGCGACGCCGGGACCGTCCCCGGCCACCGCCTTCCGGCCACCGCCCCCCGGCCACGAGGCTTCCGGCCATGACCCAAGGTTTGCAGCAGTGAGCGACGAGTCGGCACGGCGGCACTTCCGCGTCCTGACGCGCACGCGCGGGGGCTACAACGGATCCACGATGTACGACGTGCAGCTGCAGGCGGCATCGACGGGCGGCCTGCTGTGGTCGCAGACGTTCACCGACGCCGGGCAGGCGAAGGACTACGAGTCGGCCCTCTCCGACGACCTCGACGACCTCGACGACGCGGCGTTCCGCCGCAAGTACTCGGTGCCGTCCGGCAGCTAGGACCAGCCAGGGCCCTACCGCGCGAGGCCGTCGACGCAGATGCCGGCGTGGATGCTGTAGCGGCGGTTGACCGACATCAGGACGGCGGTCAGGTCCTCGATCGGCGCGCTGAGCCGCAGAGGGCCGGCGTCGACGGCCCGCATGCCCGGGATGTCCGCCGCCAGGAGAGCCACCTCCGCCTTGGCGTCCTCGTCGTCGCCGCACATCAGCACGTCGATGCCGACCGGTTCGTCCAGGTGGAGCAGGCGCCGGGCGGAGACGTCGTGGAAGGCGCTGACGATGCGAGCCCGCGGCAGCAGGAGGGCGCACTCCTCCGCGGCCGAGCCGGCCTCGACCCGGACCGGCCGGGGCCCGCGTTCGTCGAAGGCGAGCGCGTTCACACACGTGACGACGATCTTGTCGTCGAGCGCATCGCCGAGCGGCGCGAGCGTGTCGCGCTGGGCGGCGTACGGGACGGTCACGAAGACGACCTCGGCCTCGCAGGCCTCGCGGTTGCCGACGCCGACGAGGGCGCCCACCGGCGACCGCAGCTCTTTGAGCACGGCGCTCGCGCGCTCGGGGTCGCGCGACCCCAGCAGCACCCGGTGACCGGCGGCGGCCAGCCGCAGCCCGAGGCCGCGTCCCTGGGGGCCGGTGCCGCCGAGGAAACCGATCAGCCTTCGCGCGGGCCGGCCGGGCACCTCAGGCGGCTCCCACGCGGTTGGGCGCCTCGTGGATCGCGTCCTCGACGGTCTCGGGCATGTCCGTCACGGTGGCGCGGCCGCGCAGCAGCGCCCGCTGCTCGGGCGTCAGGGCGCCGCGCACGGCGGCCAGGGCCTCCTGGCCGGTCAGCGATTCCCGCTCGACGAGCTGCTCCGCCATGGCGTCCAGGCCGGCGCGCAGATCGGTGAAGCGCTCGACGGTGGCGTCCAGGGCGGTGCTGAGGATGCGACGGACCTCGCCGTCGATGATCTCGGCGGTGGACTCGGAGTACTCGTGCCCGCGGGCGAGCTCCTCGCCGAGGAACACCTGCTGGTTGTCGCCGTAGCCGACGGGCCCGAGGGCGTCGCTCATCCCGAACTCGCGCACAATCGCGCGGGCGAGCTTCGTCGCCTGCACGAGGTCGTGCTGTCCCCCCGTCGTCGGCTGCCCGAGGACGACGAGCTCCGCCGCGCGGCCGCCGAGCATCACCCTGAGCTTGGCGTCCAGCCAGCTGCGCAGGTAGATGTGCCGCTCGTCGATCGGCAGTTGGGTCGTGACCCCCAGCGCCATCCCGATCGGCAGGACCGTCACCTTGTAGACGGGGTCGGCCTCCTCCTCGAGGAACGCGGCCAGGGCGTGGCCGCCCTCGTGGTAGGCGACCGCGCGCTTCTCGTCCTCGTCGAGGCGCAGGCTCGCGCGCTCGCGGCCGATCGTCTGGCGCTCGCGGGCCTGCTCGACGTCGCGCATCCGGACCACGTCCGACCCGGACCGGACGGCGATCAACGCCGACTCGTTCACGAGGTTCTTCAGGTCCGCGCCGCTCATGCCGGGGGTGCCGCGGGCGAGGACTTTCAAGTCGACGTCGTCGCCGACGGGCTTGCCGCGGGTGTGGACCCGGAGGATCTCCTCGCGCTCTTGCAGCGTGGGCAGCGGCACGACGATCTGGCGGTCGAACCGGCCAGGCCGGCGCAGGGCCTCGTCGAGGACGTCCGGGCGGTTCGTCGCGCCCATGATCACCACGCCCGTCGACCCCTCGAAGCCGTCGATCTCGCCGAGCAGCTGGTTGAGGGTCTGCTCCCGCTCGTCGTGACCGCCGCCGAGCCCGGCCCCCCGCTTGCGCCCGATCGAGTCCAGCTCGTCGATGAAGATGATGCACGGGGCGTTCGCGCGGGCGGTCTTGAACAGGTCGCGCACGCGGCTCGCCCCGACACCGACGAACATCTCCATGAAGTCCGAGCCCGTCACGGAGATGAACGGCACGCCGGCCTCGCCCGCCGTCGCCCGGGCGAGGAGCGTCTTGCCCGTCCCGGGGGGGCCGACCAGGAGCATGCCCTTGGGGACCTCGGCGCCGGCCTTGCGGAAGCGGTCCGGCTCGCGGAGGAACGCGACGACCTCCTGGACCTCCTCCTTGACCTCGCGGTAGCCGGCGACGTCCGCGAACCGCGTCGACGGTTCGTGCGGCTTGTGGAGCTTGGCTGTCGACTTGCCGATCTGGGACAGGCCGCCCACCTGCCCGCGGGCCTGCCGGCTGATCAACCAGAGGAACCCGACGAAGAACAGCAGAGGGAACAGCAGCGGGGCGAGCAGGGACAGCACCCCGCCGGTCTCGGGCTCCGCGGTGATCCGCACGTCATTGGCTTCGAGGAAATCCTCGATGCCCCCGGTGCCGACCACGACCTCGGGCGGCAGCTGCGACCGGAAGGTCGTGGCGTCCGTGAACTCGCCTTCGACGGCCTGCCCCGTGAACGTCACCGCATCGACGCGCCCTTCCGAGACCGCGGTGCGGAACTCGGAGTAGGACAGCGGCTCGGCGGCGCTCAGGTTGTTGAAACCGCTGAACAGCCACACCGCCAGGACGATGAGCAGGACGAGCCACAGCAGCCGTGCACGTTGCGTGCGCTCCACGCGGTACAGCCTTCCTCGACGAGGGTCCGGCCCGGTCCGCACGCGCGTCCGTGGTGGGGTACCCGCGCCGGCCTGCCGCTACCCACCATGCGGCCCGCGTTGCGGCGCCGCAACCCGCCCGCGACCATGGCCCCGCGGCGTCAGGGCCGCCGAGGAGGGGACCGAGGTCGTGGGAGCACCCTGGCGGGCCGTCGCTGCGGGGGCGGACCTCGCCTACGACGTCGTCGTCGTCGGCGCGGGCGTCGCCGGGCTGGTGGCGGCCCTCGACGTCCTCGACGCGTCCCCCGGGTGCTCGGTGGCGGTGGTTGACAAAGGCGAGATCGGCTCGTCGGGGTCCACGCCGCTGGCGCAGGGCGGGATGGCGGCCGCCGTCGGCCCCGGCGACTCCCCCATTCTCCACGCGGCGGACACGATCCGCGCCGCCGACGGCCTCAGCGATCCACGGGCCGTCGCCGTCCTGACCGCGGAGGGGCCCGCGCGGGTCGACGACCTCGTCGCCCGGGGAGCCGTCTTCGACCGCACACCGTCCGGGCAGTTGGACCTCGCCCGCGAAGGCGGCCAGTCGGTGCCGCGGTCGGTCCGCGCCGCCGACGCGACCGGCGCCGAGATCTTCCGGGCGCTCCGGGTCGGGGCCACGGGCCGGGTGACCCGCCTGCAGGGCATCGCCTGCGGCCTCGCGGAGGGGCCGGGCCCGTCGCGGGGCGCATGCGGCGTGTGGGCCCTGCTCGACGAGGTTGACGCCTCCCCGTCCGGCCCGGCCCAGGAGCCTGGCCTGGTCCTGATCCGCGGCCGGGCGGTCGTGCTGGCCACCGGCGGCTGCGGCGGCCTGTACGCGGCAACCACCAACCGCGACGGCGCGACGGCCGACGGCGTGGCGCTCGCCTACGCGGTCGGCGCCGCGCTCGTCGACCTCGAGTTCGTGCAGTTCCACCCCACCGGGCTCACGGTCGCCGCCGACGGCCACCGGCGGCTGCTGCTGACCGAGGCGCTGCGAGGCGCCGGCGCCGTGCTCGTCGACGCGGAGGGGCGGCGGTTCATGGTCGACCGGCACCCGGACGCCGAGCTGGCTCCGCGGCACGTCGTCACCAAGGGGATCCTCGACCAGCCCGCCGGCGCCTGGTTGGACGCCACGATGCTCGGACCCGACGTGTTGGCGTCGGAGTTCCCGACCGTCCTCGCCGGCGTCCGCAGGCACGGCTTCGACCTCGCCTCCGAGCCGGTGCCGGTCGAGCCGTGCCAGCACTACATGATCGGCGGGGTGGCCACCGACCTGGCCGGGCGGACGTCGGTTGCGGGTCTGTGGGCCGCCGGCGAGGTGGCGAGCACCGGCGTCCACGGTGCGAACCGGATGGCCGGGAACTCGCTGCTCCAGTCCTGCGTGTTCGGTCACCGGTCCGCCCGAGCGGTGGCGGCGAGCCTGGTGACGGCCGAGCCGGCCGGCGGCGACCCGCCGCCGCCGGTGTTCGCCGGCGCCCCAGTGGCCGCGGACCTGGGGACGCTGCGCACGGAGGTGCGGGTCGCGATGTCCGCCGGTGCCGGGCCGATCCGGAGCGGCGCGACCCTCGCCACCGCCGACAAGGCCCTGGACGCGGCGTCGGCCCGGCTGGGCCCGGCGCCGGCGGCCGCGCGCGACGCCGTCGAGGTCGCCCACCTGCTCGTCACGGGTCGGCTGATCCTCCGCAGCGCCCGGCTCCGCACGGAGTCGCGCGGCGTCCACTGGCGGGAGGACTGCCCCGGTTCCGCGCGCGACTGGTCGAGCGTCCGGCTGCGGGTCCAGCGACCCCGCCTGACGCAGGAGCCTTGATGCGCCCCCGTCCGATCCCGCCCGGTCCCGGCCAGGAGTCCGTGTGGGACTACCCCCGGCCGCCCCGGCTCGAACGGGTCGCCCGGCGGGTCCGCATCGTGCTCGGCGGCGTGACGATCGTCGACACCGGGGAGGCGCTGCGCGTCGTGGAGACGAGCCACCCGCCCGTCTACTACGTGCCGCGGTCCGCGTTCGCCGGCGCGCAGCTGGTCGACGGCGAGCGGACGACCGTCTGCGAGTACAAGGGCCGCGCGTCGTACGTCACCCTGGCGGCCGGCGGCCGGACCGCGCGCGACGCCGCCTGGACCTACGTGGAGCCGGCGTCGCCGTACGCCGCCCTCGCCGGCCACCTCGCCGTCTATCCCGGCAGGGTGGACGCCTGCTTCCTCTCCGAGGAGCGCGTGCGGCCCCAGGGCGGCGACTTCTACGGCGGCTGGGTGACCGACGACGTCGTCGGCCCGTTCAAGGGTGACCCCGGCACCTGGGGGTGGTAGATCCCCGGGATCGCAACCGAGCTCGACTACGCTAGGGGCCATCCATCCCACGCCGTCCCGGGGGCTGCCCGTGCTTCGTACCGAGCTGTCCGATCACCGCCGGAGCCGCGAGAGCGACCTGCTGCGCGCCCTCGCCGCACGCGACCCGCTCGCCTTCGCGGAGGCCTACCACCGCACGGTCGCGGGAGCGCACGCCTGCGCGCGACGGCTGCTGTCGTCCTCAGCGGACGTGGAGGCGCTGCTGCGCACGGTCTACGCCGAGTTGTGGGAGCGCCCGCCGACCCAGGGGCCCCTCGAGGGCTGGGTCCGGGCGCGGTGCTTCGCGCTGGGCGCCGAGGAGCTGCGTGCGCGAGGGGCGGCGCCGTCGTCGCCGTCCACGTCGAGCCTGCTCACCGATCTGCCCAAGCCCGACGTGCGCTACCTCGACGCCGCGGAGCGGGCGCTCGCCGAACTGCACGAGGAGGACCGCCACGCGCTGCTGCTCGCGCACGACCGCGGGGTCAGCGGTGAGGGCCAGCCGGTCGGCGGCGGTCAGGCGCTGACCCGGGCGCTGCTGGCGCTCGCCGGTCCGGAGACCTCGACGGCCGACGACTCGGCCCTGGCCGACGACGCCTGCGACGACGTCGCGGGCATGGGCGACTGGACGCTCGGGCTGGTGGACGAGGCCGCGGCGACGGCGATCGAGGCCGCGGTGGCCGCCCGGCCCGGCTGCGCCGCGCGGGTCAGGGCTCTGCGCCGGGGTCGGCGCCGGCTCGAGGGGCTGCCGCCCACCCCGGACATGGGCCAGCGCATCCTCGTCACCGTGCTGACGTCCGAGCCCGGCTCGGCGGCGTCCGAGCCGGCGTCCGAGCCGGCGGCTGCGCCGGCCCCCCGGCCCGAGCAGCCCCTGGCCGTTGGCTCGCCGACGTCCCCCGCCGGTGTCGGGGCCCGCCCGACGGCCGCCGAGCCGTCGATGTCCGACGACGAGCCCGACGAGGCGGAGGTGACCACCGGCGAACTGCGGCTGGCGGACATCCTCGGTGAGCCGGAGGCCGGGATGCCGGCGGCGACGGGTCCCGCCGAGGCGGAGGGCCGGCCGGGGCAGCCGGTGGCCGAGAGTGCCGCCCGGGGGGCGGGCTTGGCCGGCAGCGGGGTCGGGGCGGCTGAGCGCCCGGCGCCGAACGGCTGGGCGCCGGCGAGCGACGACGAGGACAGCGCGATCGTGGCGATCACCCGCGCCGCTGCGCCGCCGGCCGCGGGG